>NZ_JBQHUL010000043.1:0-26914 GCF_052065235.1 Blautia sp. HCP28S3_G10
AAACAATTCGCAGAAACAGTTACTTTTAAAGTGACTGACACATCTGTAGAAATCCAAAATCGGTGCGAAATAATCTGCCGTATGGGACATCATTTAATTTGCCGGACAACAGCCAGGGTATGTCCGACTCTGCTTTAGTCCTGAAAATTGATCATTTGGCGAATTTTAAAGATGATTCTCCCTTCCATTTTTGTCGTAAATGGGTAGGTCTTTAATCTAATTTTCTGGTTTCTTTTTGTGCAAACATTTCGTGTTATCAGAAGGTAACGGTTGTTTACAAAACTAATTTAAACTCATCTGATAATCTCCTCCATGTTTCGCTATTCAGTTTTTATTCATCATATACAGTTGTGGTTCGTTTGATGCCTCTGTCTTCCGATGGTTTTGGGAGTGTCTGAAAACAGGCACCAGTAGGATTTCAGTTATATTACTGTTACTTCAGGGTACTTTTTCAAATTTCGTAATGAATCTCTCGTTGGCTGGTCAAAAGAAACTTCCGCTTATTTTACCAAAATTCCCTGTGTTAAAGTTGACGTGGATTCTTTTTCGCCGCCATCACTGGCTGCATGATAGCCGCGAACCCGGTAATAAGTGCCACTTGGTACTGCAACACGAAGGCCTTTATGTATTTTGGTCACATTTGAAGCATCAAACTTCCAGTACTTATAGGTACCATAACTTCCATTTACTTTTCGTTCCAGATATATATACAAATATACTTTCTTACATGAATGATGACATTGTGTAAGAGCATCAATTGCAATTTCCGAACTGGAAAGTTTTGAAATTTTCATACTTCCAAATGAAAGGTTATTACTTCTCATAGGATTATAACTGATATCTTCTGAAAAGTCTTCCGTTGTCTCTTCATCTGTAATCTCATCCAGAATACTTACCGGATCTGCTGCTACTGGTGTCACAGAAGTTGAAAACAGCATTCCTGCTGCAAGTCCTATACCAAGCAGTTTTTTCCATGAAACCATCTTTTTCACACCCTTCCTCTATGTAAACAACTGTTACATAAAGTAATACGATGGTTTTCCTGAAAAATCACTCTAAAAATCCATATTTTCAATAATTTTTATTAATTCTTCTTCCTCAATCCTTCCATACAGATAATAAACTACATTATCTCGTTTCCATTTTGCGCTGTAGCTGGGTTGATTATCTCCGTCTTCCTCTATTTTTTCAATCTTAACTTCAAGATTTTCTGTCGTTGCTAAAACTGTTTTTTCATTTTCTCCTGACACACTCTGAACATAGCTGGAAGTATCTTTATTTTGTTCATTTATACAAAATGTAATTATGGCTGTTTTGTATTTGTATTCTATCCACGCAATTTTACTGATATCATTTATTTCACAAGTATCAAACTCCATCCCATATGGCCTGTAATAAAATTCCGGTACTTTTACTCCCAGCTTATCCTCTATCTCTGCCATAGCCTGGTACTCGTCTGTATTTACATTTTCATTTTTTTTATCATTTCCTACAACCATTCTGGTATCGCTTCCGCTCAGTATCCGAAACCCATTAATAAAATAATTTCTGTTCGCTTCGCTGGTCATGCTTGCAGCAAACACACACAAAGCGCATACAATTCCAATTCCCGCGACCTTCGCCAGTTTTCTGGTACGTCTGCCACTGATCGGATAAATCTTTTCTCCTGACTTTAATGAAGATTCTGTGCTTCTGACTTTCACCTCTTCTGCTGACAGATTCTCTGGATTTTCTGTATCAGATTCTTCTGTATCTTCCTCATAAAGCCCCTCTGCTTTAAGTCTCTCGACAAATTTTGCATAAGAGGCATCTATTTCTTTATCTGTCATTCTGAGATCTTCAAAATCCTGATCAGTAAACAGTTCTTTCTGCCTTTCTTCGGCTTCTTTTATATACTGTTCTTCCAGGAACTTCTGAAGTTCCTCATCTGTCATATCTTCAACTGAAGTCCGGATATTTTCTTCTGAAGTACTTTTTTCCTTTTCTTCAAATTCTTTTCTCATAAGTAATTCTCCGGTGTTACTGTTTTCTTCAACATTTACTATTCACAGTAACCTTTAACACTCTTTTCTTGACAATTCTGCCCGGCAGGTTCATAGTAATTAAATAACTGTTCGTTACTATATTAAGATTTTCGGGAGGAATTCTCTATGAAACATATCGTACTTACCGGTGGCGGTACCGCCGGACATGTTACTCCAAATATCGCTCTGATTCCAGCTCTTCAGGAGGCAGGTTATCAGATTTCCTATATCGGTTCCTATGAAGGCATTGAACGTAAGCTTATCGAAGAGCTCGGCATTCCCTACTATGGAATTTCCTCAGGAAAGTTACGACGTTATTTCGATCCCAAAAACTTTTCTGATCCTTTCCGGGTTCTGAAGGGGTTCCATGAAGCAAAAAAACTGCTCAAAGAACTGAAACCCGATATTGTATTTTCCAAAGGCGGTTTTGTAACCGTCCCTGTTGTTATCGCTGCAAAGCGATGTAAAATCCCAGCAATCATCCACGAGTCTGATATGACTCCCGGACTTGCCAACAAGCTGTGTATTCCTTCTGCGGTCAAAGTCTGCTGCAACTTTCCGGAAACTGTCAATAACCTTCCGGCAGATAAAGCAGTTCTCACAGGAACACCTATCCGCCAGGAACTGTTATCCGGCAATAAAGAAGCCGGTCTGAAATTCTGTGGTTTTACTTCCGACAAACCGGTTCTTATGATCATCGGAGGAAGTCTTGGTGCAGCATCTGTAAATGAACATGTCCGTAAGATTCTTCCTGAACTTCTGAAAGATTTTCAGGTTGTCCACCTCTGTGGTAAAGGTAAAGTAGATGAAAAACTGTCAGCTACAAAAGGTTATGTACAGTACGAGTATATCAAGCAGGAACTGCCGGACCTTTTTGCAATGGCCGATGTTGTAATATCCAGAGCAGGTGCCAATGCAATCTGCGAGCTCAGTGCCCTTCATAAACCAAACCTTCTGATTCCGCTCTCTGCCAACGCAAGCCGCGGTGATCAGATACTGAATGCCCGTTCTTTTGAAAAACAGGGATACAGCATGGTTCTGGAAGAAGAAGAAATTACCGACCAGAAACTTCTTGACACACTCCACCAGCTGTATGACAACCGTCAGACTTTTGAGGCTGCCATGTCAGCCAGTCAGCATATGGACTCTATTCAGCATATTGTATCTTTGATAAAAAAATACAGTTAACTGTTCTGCGCAGGTGGTATTACAGCCGCCTGCGCATTTCTTTCAGTGCTCTGCTTATCCATTCTTTTGATCTTTTATTTCGGTTATTGACATTATTTCTCGTCATCCCGTATTCTTCAGCTACTACATCCGGAGGAATCCCCAACATTTTTGTTTTCATAAGAATATCATAATTTGTTGGATTGGTCTCTCTGAATTTTGTAAACACCCGATTCAGTTCGCCTGATTTTTCCTCTTCCTTCTGCAATACAACTTCTTCAGGATTCTGTCTTTCATCGACAGCTTCTACACCTTTTTCCGCATCTACAAGACATGTTTCCCGTTTTATCCAGGATTTCTTGTAGTAATCTTTACACTTATTTGCAGTTGCTGTAAAAACCAGTGATTCCAGCATTTTTGCATTACTGTAATCAATATTTTTCCTGATTTTATAAAAATGCAGAAATACCTCCTGTGAAATATCTTCTGCATTTTCTCTGTTCTGCAATATCCTGTAGGCAACTTTTGCTGAGAATTCTATGTATTCTCTGTAGAAATCATTAAAATTCTCAATCGTCATCTTCTGTACAATTTCCGGCACTTATTTAAATTTTGCCAGAATTTCCTCTCTGTCCTTGTCTGTGAGTTTCCCTGGCTTCCAGGTAATCCCTACATTGTCGCCCTGATATCTTGGGATCAGATGCATGTGAAAATGAAATACAGTCTGACCTGCAATCTCACCGTTATTCTGGACAATATTAAATCCATCACATTTCAGTTCTTCCGTAAGTCTGGTTGCCATATGTTTTGCAAGAATCATTGCCTTTCCGGCTGTTTCATCAGGCAGTTCATAAATATTGGCAGCATGTGCCTTCGGAAGGATCAATGCATGTCCCTTACTTGCCGGTCCCAGGTCGAGAATTACTCTGAAATCTGAATCCTCATACAAAGTCGCAGCCGGTATCTCTCCATTGGCAATTTTACAAAAAATACAATTTTCCATAATAAATTCCTCCTTTATAATTACTGTACATCTCTTCGTAACTGTTCAGTATCCTCACAGTTATCTCTTCTTATTTTCTCGTATTTTCTCGATTTTTTCAATATGATTTTTGTTGATTCTGACATTTTCCGGTGTTAAACTGCCATTGAGGTGACAGATTATGCAGAAAAAAATCAATTCAGAGCAACAGAACGAAGAATTCCAGCTTACACTTTCCAAATTATCTCACGAGATCCGCAATCCATTAACTCTTATCTCCAGTGAGCTGCAGATGATGTCTGCTTCTCACCCTGAAATTATTTCCTATCGGGAATGGGATAATATTATGGAAAATATGGATTACATCCGAGAATTGCTGAACAGAATTTCACAATATCAGAGTGCAGAACGAATTTCCCCCATAAAAACAGATGCGACCACCTGGTTCCTGAATATTATTCATACCTTCCGTCCTGCCCTGGATTACCTTGGAATTTCTCTTGAGACCGATATTCCTGAATCTCTTCCCCGTCTGTTTCTCGATCAGGTCAAAATGCGTCAGGCATTTCTGAATCTGATTCAGAACGCTCAGGAATCCATACAGCATTCTCATGGTGTAATACGTTTCTCTGTTTCTGCTGCCACAGATATGATCTGCATTACTCTCAGTGACAATGGCTGCGGCATGACTTCCCGGCAATTGCAGAATATTTTTCAGCCATTTGTCACCTATAAGTCCGGGGGCACAGGCCTCGGACTTGCTGTCACCCGTCAGATTATTGAAGCTCATCAGGGCATCATATCAGTACAAAGTGTACCAGGACATGGAACCAGCTTCAGAATTACTCTCCCGGTTTCCACAGAATGTTCTCAGTATTCATCTGTCCAATCTTCAGAAGCTTCTGCCCGAAATCTGCCTGGATGATAAAGAATAACTGCAAGCAGAAATCCGGCAAACAGGCCGCCAACATGAGCAGCATTATCCACTCCGCTACTGGTAAATCCAAAATAGAGGGAAAAAGCAGCCATAATTAGAATCTGTTTTGCGGACAGATCGCCCAGCCAGCCTCTGTTACGTATCACAATATAGATCATCGCACCCATTACCGCAAATATGGCGCCGGAGGCACCTGCAGATACAGCAAAATTTCCGCTTTTCATTTCAAGCCAGACAGAAACTACATTTCCAATAAAACCACCGGCAAAATAAATTATCAGAAAACGGATTTTTCCAACTACTCTCTCTGTCCTGCTTCCCAGGACAAACAGAACCAGCATATTATTGGCCAGATGCTCCATACCAAAATGGAGAAACATAGACGTAAACAGCCGGTAAAATTCTCCACCTTCTATAATATTGGGAGTATAGGCTGCGCCCCAGTCAAGCATATGCATTGCATTTTCAGAACTTCCCGTCATTTCCACAGCCAGAAATACCAGAATATTTACAAATATCAAAAATATTGTTATCGGTTCTCTGCGCACCTCTTCCATCTGTTCACTCTCCTCTGTCTGAAAACATCAAAAATTTTTATGTTTCCATACATTCTAACAGATAGATATCCTGATTACAAGAAAGCTGCTACGTTGTTATTGTTCACAGATATTATTTTATTTTAAAAAAATATATCTTGCCTGTGCGAAATCCACCTGATCTTCGTCTTGCAGAAGATATTCTTCTTCTGGTTTCAGCATACGGCCATTCACAGAAGTTCCATTTCTGGAATTAAGATCAGCCAGATAAAATCCATCTTGCTTTTTTCTGATTCTTGCATGAACACGACTTACTGTTGATACAGGAAGAACCACGTCCGCTGCAGTTTCCATTTTACCGACCACGATCAGATCCTGCTCGAGATAAATTGCAGGCAGTTCTCCCGGTTCACGACTCACAAGACTTGGTGGTCCCGATGTTATACCCGCTGACAGAACAACTGTTTCTCCATAATCTTCCTCTGCTGCTGACAAAGTTCCTGTATATTTTTTCTGTTCAATCTCCACACTGACAGGCTTTTTTTCTTCTGATTTTGTCAGAACCGTATCCTGCTTTTCCAGTTCTTTTTTTACTTTTTCTCTCCACTGTGCAGAAGCTTCCTGTTTTTTACGTTTTTTCTCAGAAACCCATGTTGCTCCTGCCCCGGTGCCTACCAGAAGAATCATTGCCGCCATAACATACTCTGCTGATATTCCCGGAAGATATCCCAGAAGGCTGGCAATGAGAATTCCAAGAAGTACCAGTACCCCCGCTCCGCAGGATATTATCCATTTCCAGTTGGAGTTTTTTTCTTTCTGTGCCTGCTGTTTTTCTTCAGGTTCCAATATTTCCTGCGACAGCTCCTGGAATATATCTTCCAGTTCTTCCACTTCTTCTGCTTTCTCTATTTCTGCTTCATACTCTTCTTCTCTTTCTGTTTCATCTTTCATCTGATCCTGATAAAGGACTTTTTTGATACTTTCCAGATGAAACCCTGTTTCCAGTGCCTTTCTGTAAACACCATACCCCAGTCTTACTGCCTGCGCATCTTCATGCGCGAGTTTAGGAAGACAATACTCCGTAAATTCCCTGAACTGTTCCTGTATTGGTCTGTTATAGCCCGGAAGACAGCAGAATTTTACTTCTTTTCTGGAAATATCCAGATACATATATTCCGGCATCAAAAGAAGCTGTTCCGGATTCAGAAGATATTCTGCCATATCTTCGACTACTCTGACAAAACCTCCCAGAAGCATTTCAAGATCCTCTCCTGAAAATTTTTTCTGCTCATAAAACGAAGCTACTGACTGTCTGGAAGTAATATCATAGTAAAACAACTCCTGTCCATCCAGCCCCTGCAGCCGACACTTCAATACAGAAGGAATTACATTGCCCGTCAACATACGTACCGGATAAGATGCTGTATCCGTGGAAACATCATTTTGAAGAATCAGATAATTATGATTTACATCTCTTTTATATTCTGCCCGCACCTTATTATCCTCCAATCTCTGCCACAATTTCTGAAGCAGCTTTTGTTTTCCGTATCCATTTTGCAGGTTGAATCACTTTTGCACACCCTTCTGCTTTCATTTCCCAGTGAAATCCACCAAAACCTGATATGGTTTCTGCAGTATATGTAACCTTTACTTCTTTGCCTGCCTGAACCTGAGATTTCAGATTCTCAGCACCAGGAAATCCTGTATTCCCAAGTTCCCTGCTTTTCATCACAGCAGTCTCATATGCATTTCCTTCCTCCATAATGCTTTCCATGCTTCCTGTAATCGCAGCCTCATAAGCTGCAGCAGTCAGCCAGTTTCGATTATGTACCAGGAAACACAGATACAGAATACCTATAATTGCCAACATCACTACAGACATCACACCAGCTGCTTCTATTGTGAAACTTCCTTTTTTTAATTTTTTTAACTTCATAGAAAAAAACCTCCCATATATCCCAGAAGCAAAAACGGTACAAGTGGGATTTCTGTCTTTTTACTTTTGCCTGCAGCTGCCAGAAGAACTGCTCCATAAACAGCGGTCAGGATCAAACTAATACTGAGCATGCGGATATATTCTGTCGTATAAAGCATCTGACCAAGAGCAAGAAGGATCCAGCCATCTCCGAGTCCGATCTCGCCCGCTGTTACCACTGACAAAATAAGAAATAAAGCTGCGATCGCTGCCGGTATCATAAAATCATAAAGACTTCGACTTTGCCAGAAACTGTATCCCATTCCCACAACACCGTATATCCCGGTAAGTACAAGTGAAATCTCTCTGTATTTCCAGTCTTTCCAGCTATTTACTGCGAGAAAAATCAATGTTCCTATTTCTTTCAAATCTGACCTCCTCTTTTATCCACATTTGCTGCAGGCATGCATGTTTTTTACTTCTGACTGCTTTACAAGCTTCACTGTTCTTTTCAAACCACTGCAGGTTTCCAGATTATGATAACGGTTTCCTGTTCCGGTAACATAAACACTTCCTGACGGTTTTTGATTTCGACTGCATATTTCGCATGGATGATATTTTTCTCCGTAATCATTTCTCGCTTTTCCAGCCTGTGATCCCGGAATCTGATTTAATGATAGTTTCAGGTAATGGCAGCCTGCACTCTTATGATATACAGAACCAGTTTCTGTAACAAAAACCATCTCTTCATTTTTATCGTCTGTTGCATTTTTATCTGCTGCCTTCCAGGTGCTGCCCGTCCATGTGTGTACTTTCACAGTATTATGCATCCAGACTTTTGGCAGAGGAATCAACCCTCCTACAGGTGTATAGGAATATATATCCGGAAATGTAATCTCTTCAGGTCCTTTTTCATCTAATGCATAAGCATACATTCCCGCTTCCTTCGTTTTTTCGCAGAGTCTGCTCAAATGTTCTGTCTGAACTCTGTAAATGTCCATAAATGAAACCATCGTCACCAGTCCCAGAAAAAACAATGGAAGCACAAGAGCTGTCTCTATTGCCAGACTTGCCTTTTTCCATATTTTATTTGAAGCACACAGAGATACTTTTTCAGAAAGATTGTGTATGTGTAGTCCGCCATTTGTCGGGGGAAATGGTCTGACTATATTCCACAGAGAGCGTTTCCTTCCTTTATATATTTTTTCTGTTTTTCTGTCTATCTCAGTCTTTTTTAATTCATCTTTATTTTTCTGTTTACGGCACATACTGTGCCAGCTGCATATTTCTTTTTCCTTCTGAAAAAGCATCTTTCTGCACTCCTTTTCTCAGGCAGCCTCACGGCTGCCCGTTTCATACATAACTGTACTGTCTGGTCACTGTGAATGTCTTTATCCTGTTTGCTTCAACATCTATAGATGCCTCAATAGCTTCTATACAATTGTCCAGTCGGAACTCCTGCCGTCCTGAATGACTGCGGATATGTACTTCTATCATGTCCATGCCTCTCTCCAGTTTTTCTTTTTTGGACTGAGACAACAGCATAATCTGCAGATAATCTTCATATGACATTCCATTTTCCGCATTTTTTCTTTCTGTATCCATTTTTTCCAGCAAATATGGAAGGTTTTCAAGTGATAACTGCCAGTTAGAAGCATTTTTTACAAGTGGAACCTTTCCACCATAAAGTAGTTCCCGAAGATCCAGAACACTTTCTGCAAAAGACCAGCACAGAACCAGTGCTGCTTCTATGATTACTGCTGCCGGCGGAATCAGGAAACCTGAAGCAATAGCAAGCGCCAGTGTGTGCACCTGAGCCATCTTTACACTGTCAGCCATAAGGCTTGCTGAATTTATTCCTTCTCTTATCAGCAGAAGTCTTCCGACAACTTTTTCAAGATTTTTCCTGTCACTGTTTTTACCTGCAAGAATATACTCCATCTGATATTTCAGTCCTTCAGATGCCGGGGTCTGATAATTTCCCATTCTATCTGCCAGATACTGCTGAAACAGCAGCTGTGAAGTTTTGGAATTATCCGTTTCCGGCATTCCCGGCATAGTCATCCCTTCCAGGACAGATCTTGAAGAAAGCAGCTGACCTTTTTCACATTCCTGATCCGAAATTCCTTTCCCTGCCGGGACTACCAGATCCAGAAGACTCATCTGACGGATTCTTTTCAGGATTGGAATCGGATTAACTACCTGTGGTTTCTGTTCTCCATCTGAAAATCCGCTTTCTGCCTCCCCAGAAGAAGTATCTGTTCCTTCCTGCGCTTTCTGCTGCTCCTCTTTTGCAGCTTCACTGTTTTTTGACGCTGTATCCATCTCCGCATCATAACTTTGAAGTGTGTTTCCCTGTTCCGTCTGTTTTCCGTTTTGTTCTGCCTGTTTCGTACTCTGTTCTTTCTGTGTGAGTTTTCCAAGTAATTTCCGCACACCCTGACTTCCAAGGGTCTGTTTCATACAGGTTACAACCTGTCTGTAAAAAACTTCTCCATTCTGATCTGTTGCCAGCCTGTATCCTGTAAAACCACCTTGTTTCAGAGAAAGCTTCTGACTGTTCTGTTTCAGAACCGGTTTAATATAACTTTCCATGTTGTCATATATTTTTCCAAGATTCAGACTGCTGCCACCCTGCGCACCATCCAGAAAAAAAAGATCATAATCTTCCAGCAGCATACTGTCATACTGTCCGAACAATGAATACAGGCCTATATCAAGGCTGCTCAAAATCTGTGTTCTGGCTGCTGCAGCCTGTACGGACTGAATACTTGTACACACCAGCGACAGAAGCAGACTTAATATCAGTGCAAGAAAAACCGTGATGCTGCCTTTTTTCTCCATAGGCCTCTCCTTCTGTCAGATAGAATTGCTCTGCTTTGCTATTTTACTGAGAATGCTGTTTACCAGGCTTGTCAGCTGCTGTTTGAAAATAATGACCAGACTGATAAGTACTACGATAATTTTTACCCCTTCTCTGGTAACCCGCATAAACACTGGCTCTATCGTCAGCGTCACTGCGAAGTTTCTGTCTTTTTCTGCCCATTTTCCGTGAGACTGTGTATATCGTGCATTAGGTAAAACGTCCAAATCCCTAACCTTAATGATTTCTATATAAAGCAAAACAGCCGAGATATGTTTTTCATATCATCCGCTGTCAGCTGTCTTTCTTATTTGATTGTTTATTTCTTTTGCTTGTTTAACTCTTTTGTTAATTCTTCGATCTTTTTCTCTAATCGGCTATTTTCACTTTCTAATTCCCTGATTCTTTTTTTCAATTTCATAACTGTAGTCTTTAAATTAATGTTTGTATTCTCCAACGCTCTATCAAATATAACTTTCTTCGGATTGTAGCATTCCCCCTGTTGAAGCTGTGCATCATCTAACGCTTTTCTAACTTCCGGATTTCTGTAAAAAAAACTTTTTGCAAATCCAGTGTTTCTTGCCAGTTCAGTTACCGAAATCCGCTCTTTTCTTTGAAGCATTTTTTCAATCTCACTTATAGCAATATCTGTTTTCTGCCTGCTTTTAGCCTGGTTCAGTGCAACCATTTTATCGTATTTCATATCCATCTGCTCCCTTCTATTTACAATCTTTTCAGTAGGGAGACTTCTTTTCTACTAAGTTGTTTCTGAAGTTTCTCTATCTGCTGGCAAAGTTGTTCATTGTTCTTAGAAAGTTCCCGATTCTGTGCTGCTAATTCCTCATTTTTCGTTTTGGCTTTTAATAATTCAAGTCTCAATTCAGCCATCGAATTTTCAAGTTGCCTGTCCATTATAACTGGATGTTGGTTCTTAAAGATTGCTTCCTGCCTGTGGATGGCATCGTCTAACTCACGCCTAACCATCTGATTTTTATAAAAAAATCCTCTGGAAAGCCCCGTCCTTTTTACTAACTCTGCAACGGTAATTCTTTCCATATTATCAAGCATACCAGAAATGGCTTTTTTGGCAACCTCCATCTTCCTTTGGCTCTCGGCCTGTGTAATCTCTATCATTTTATCATATTTCATAATCATCCCATCCTTCTATGATATCTAATAGGATCATGTCCATCTTTTCTCTTGCTTCTCTTGTCTCATCAGCCATCAGCTTATTACCGATTTTCCGGTAATACTGCACAGATTGTGTTGAGGTATGCCCTAACAGCTTTGCTATCATCCAGTCATCCACATGCATCTCCGTTAGTTTCTTCCCATAGCAGTGCCGGAATATATGTGTCCCAAACTGTAGCAGCTCGCCATTATCGTCCCGGATATCTTCCTGACGTATCATCTTCATGATCTGATTTTGGATCATACCATACTGATAAGGTTTTGTTGGATCATTCTTTTTTACAAAAATGTATGTTGTTTCTCCATACCGCTCTTTTGTATAATCAATCGCTTTCATGATGAGCCTTGCCACTTCTTCACTGATAGCCTTTTCATACGTTACGGATTTTACCTGATCGATTCTTATAAAATATCGTCCTTCCCGCATGCTTAGACAATCCGGCTTTAAGGTCAGCGTATCGGATATCCGAGTTCCTAATAACTGGTGGATAATCAATGCCCTGCATATCTGCTCGTCCATCTTGAAAATGTGTTCGTTTAATCTCTTAATTTCAGCATCACTGTAAAATTTAAACAAATGCCTTGGGGTGCTTGGAAAATCATTGCTCAAAAATAATTCACTCATGCTCTGTCGTTCATATAGATTTCCGACATCCTCCAGCACCCTCCGCAGGGCATAAAGATCCGATCTGTAATTTTTCCGTTCATGCGCTTCTGTTTGCAGGTATATCAGGTATTGTTCGATATGAAGCCTTTCCAGTTCCTGTAAGGATTTGATATCCGGACACCTTTTTTCCAAAAACCTGGCAAACCGCTTTATGGCTGTCATTTCACTTTGAATAGTTCCTAGAGGGGAATATTTCAGATGCATAAACACCGCTTTTTTTACTTCCTCCCGGATGTCCGGCTGCGTGATTTTTGTAAAATTGATTGTTTCCATATTCAGGATTGGATTCGACTGGATTGGGAAATCAAAGTTCTTTAAATTCCAGACATCTTTTTCCTGCTCATCCCGGTCATCATCCTCTTTCGCAAACTTTAGGATCTTCTTCATGTGCTTTACAATGCCGGGAGTCTCAATTCCGATCTTGTCATATGTCGCCCTATATTTTTTACTTGATAAGGCGTATCCCTTTTCCATCATCCAGCCTCTCAGCATACGGATTATTTTTTCCTCTGCTTTCCCATCCAGCTTGCATATATTTCGATCAATCAGAAAATTCCGGATATTATTGTAATAGAGCAGCTCACTTGACAGGCTGGAGGGAGCAAGTTTTTTGCCTCTATCCCATATAAATTCCTCTAACAGCCTGCTGATCTCCTCTGTGGGCAGCCCTTCCAGATCAAAATACCGGTCCGGACGGATATGCATTTTTTCGATCTGTTCCTCCGATGCCTGTTTGTAACAATCCATCTCATAAACATAAATTCTTTTTTTCATTTCTTATCACCACGTTTCTTAACTGTGATTGCTGAGGCCAGGTCATTTCCTGGTTTCTTAAAGTAGGCATCACTCGCTTTTTCTATCCTCTTAGGCATAAAATCTACATACTGCTTTGTCATTTCCTCTGAGAAGTGTCCAAGATAATCCCGGATCGTCTGTATGGAAACGCCATCATCGTAAAACCGGGTAGCCAGTGTATGCCTATAATCATGGGTTTTGAAAATATATTCTCCATCTGCTATCTGATTCTTGGTGCAGTGATACTGAAATTCTTTTCGGAATGTCGCCACCCGGTATGCTCCGCCATTTTTCCCTTTGAATATATAATCTTTGGGGCGGATATGATTCTTCTCTATGTATTTCCTCATCACCATGTACAACATAAACGGTATCGGGATCATTTTATCTGCTTTCATTTTAATCTGATAAACTTTCAGCCATGCATCTTCCCCATCCCAATAATACGCATCCCCTTTTAGCGTGCATACCTCGCTGATTCTAAGTCCGGTACACCACAGATGTAAAAATATCAGTTTAGGAACCTGCGGAAATAGGTAGAGTTTATGCAGGATCTCCATATAAACTTCTTCTTCCACTGTTCTGTCATGATGCTCCGGGTATGTCTTTTTCAGATAATATTCCGGCTGAAACGGGATTTCCTTGATATATCCTCTCACATTCAAAAATTGGTAAAATTTTAGATAACACACAATTCTTTTATTAAACGTGTCATCCTTTGTATCCTTTTCTTCCTGCTCCCTGAAATAACCATCCAACTGATTTTCATCCACCTGGCAGATGGATATTTCGTCATTAAAATATTCCAGCAGTTTCTTAACCTCATACAGCTGCGCCCGAATATTTGCTATGGTAAGCCCTCCGATTCCGACATGATATTTGGCATATTCCTGTAGAAGCTCCCGGTTCTTTTGGTTGGTAACTTCTATAAAGCTCAATCTCTGCACTGGGCTGCTCGGATTCAGTCTGTCCTCTGATAAATGAAAACGCTCCATATACCACACGTTAGCATGCCAGTGGATTTCCGATGCAGCCAAAAATAAAATTTTCCGGCTGTTGTCTATGATCTGCATGGAATTTTTCACATTGACCACTTTCTGCTCTACGATCTTTTCAAATTGGTTGATTTGGCTCAATTCCAGGCGCTCCAGATCTTCGATATCCTCATCCACACAGAAATCATACAGCCAGTGCAGGGGTAATAAGAATCGTACTCTTCTTTCCTTTGGATCGTCCCGGTATAGGTTTTCCAGTATGTAATTTAATAGTAGAAACACCTGCTTTTTTAATTTCTCCGGCGCTCTCTTTGCAAAATCCCACACCAGTTCCTGCTTATCCTGAACATATTCAAAATCTTTGACCAGTTCCGGATCCGGCAGGTAAGGCAGGAAAATAATCTGCGCTTTATACTGCATCCGGTTTCTTGCCATTCCCGGCAGGCTGCTTATCTCGCTTTGGATACTGTACTGTTTGATATGGTCGAACACCTTCAGGTATTTCATCACACGCTGTTCATTCCCGGTCTTTTGCAGTTCTGCTTCATATCGACTCCGTGTCGTATAATCGATATCTTTGATATGGTGGATTCCCTGCCGGATGAGAAACCTCTGAATGTTTCCCTTCAGCGGAGCATCCGACACCTGACACTCCTTAATCTCTGCGAGCAGCTCCCCATATTCCTGTTCCACCCAATACCGCTGGTTCTTCCGAAGTGCGGATGAACGCTCAACGGCACTCTGCCTTGTATATCGTCCGCTGTCTATCAGAAGTTTTTTATATTCCCGGAAATCGCATTCCTCTATCAGTGTGACATCATAAATACCTTTTTGTATCAGATAGCCTTCTGCTTCTTCCAACAATTCCTTCTGCAACAGTCCACCTGTCATTAGCTGCCTGTGAAGATGCTGTATATCTTCATGCCGTTCAGCTTGCAGTAATCTGATTGCAGACACTTGACCGCCCCCTTCCTATAACAGATCCTGAATGCCGTACATAGCCTGATGCTTACTGTAAAATTCATCACTGACTTGTATCAGTTCTTCGTCCGTTATATTCAGATATTTCATGGTCGTTTCGATATTCCGATGTCCGAGTGCCTGACTGATAAGCTCCAGCTTCCAGCCATCCTTCCGTCTTTCATTTGCAAAATAATGTCTCAGCATATGTGGAGATGCTTTGATACCAGTCTTTTCCTCCAGCCTGCGTAACATCGCATAAACTCCGCTTACTTTGAATGGCTCCCCAGCATAATCACTTGAGACATTGATAAACAAGTATTTCTGTTCCCGAAGCAGCTCCTTGTAATCCTCCATATAAAACATCAGGATATCAAATGTCGCATCACTGATCTTCGCTCTGCGAAACTCTGCATTCTTAGCCCTTGCATTATTCTCATTATCCTCTCGAAAGTTTACATAGATTACATGGTTTTTATAATCAATGTCCTCTCTGTACCGGACTCCCAAGAGTTCCCCAATACGGAATCCTGTCTCGGCCAATAATAAAAGCAGAACCTGATCGCGGCAGTTCGCGCATTTCTGCAGCAAACTTACGATCTTGTCCTGCTCAATGGTTTTTCCCTGATGTCCTTTTTCTTTCAAATAACCGTGAAAACTTTTCCGGTTCAGCACCCTTCTGACACCTACCGAGTTTCGCACAATCATCTGTGCATCCGATAGCACTTTCAGACTCTCTGACTGGCCGTTTTCCCGTTCCATAAAAGTATAGAACCGGAACACTTCTTTCAGATATGCATTGCAAGTCTCATTATTGGGGAGCTTTGAATATTCCTCCCTGCTATGCTCACCAGCTTTTAACCATATCAGAAAGTCTGTAAAGTGTTCATGCTGTTCGGCATATTTCATTTTGTATATATCGTCCAGATGCAGTTGGTTTTCATCCATATAATTCAGATAGTAGGATAAGGCAAATGCACTTCTCCGGATCGTATTCGGTGATATCTTCGACCGTTTCTTATGCATTAGATATTTGGAAGGTAAAAGGACAATATCCATGCTTTCTTTCTCCCGGATAAAATAGAATTTTTCCTGTTTTTCCGTCTGCATGTCTACTACATATTGTGCCATTTCACTCACTTCCTTTCCTTCTAACGCTATACACAGTATACCCACTTCGGGGCAACAAAGCAATTCCAAGCTCTCCAAAAACCGCCTGAAATACCACTGAACTTTTGTTTCAAAACCGCTCCCGATCTGTTCAGAACCAACAACGCCGGGAACGTGTTCCTACATATAATATCCTTCACATTTCTGCCTGCGGATAAAGGCTTCCACATCCTCAATATTCTCTGCCATCTGGCAGGTCGGAAGCGCGCACAGGACATCCTCATGGTACCTGCCTCCTGCCACCGCCCGGTGATCCAGGATAGACACTACGCAGGTATCGCTCTCTGTTCGGATCGCCCTTCCAAACCCCTGGCGCAGTTTCTTTTGCATATCCGGCACAATAATATCCCGGATATATTCTGTCAGAGTAGCATATTGCTCCTTTTCCGCTTCCCTCAATGGATCCGGAACAGCAAATGGAAGTTTTACGATAATCAGAGAGGACACAATATCTCCTGGAAAATCGACACCCTCCCAACAGGATCCGGCTGCGAACAGCACCGCATTTTCCAATGTTTTAAACCGCATGATCTCCTCCTGGGCATTGCGCCACACTTCCACCATGGGAAAAGGCAGGCTGTCCCGTAAGATCTGGTAAACGCTGCCCATTAAAGAATACGAGGTGAACAGCACCAGCGTATGACCGTAAGTCGAACAGATCAGCCGCTGGATATGCTGTGCCAGCATGACGGCTTCCTCCCGGCTTCCATGTTTTGTCCTTCGCAGTGTCTGCGGCAGGTACAAGAGACAGTTCTTCTCATAAGCAAACGGGGATTCCGCCACATATTCCATCACCCGGATTTCTTTTCCCAGCCCGTTTTCCTGCCTGGTGCGGGAAAAGCCATTCCCGGCCTTTAAAGTGCCGCTTGTTAAGATAGCCGGGAAACCCTGGCTCCATAACATACCTGAGAGAATATCCGGTATCTTCCTGCTTGTTGCACACAACTGTGGCAATTTCCCCTTATCCTGCTCCAAATGCAGGATGTAGTGTTTACTGGATTCCGTAAAAATAGTCAATACCTCTCCTGCTTTTTCCAGCTGGTTTCGTATCCATCCCGGAGCGATCCCCCGTAATTTGACCGTCAATTCCTTTAGTGCTTCTTTTCCGTCCTCCAGCACGATAGCACATTCCTCCGTCATTCGGAAAGCCGATGCAGGTCCAGCTTTTGTCATGTGATTTTCACTAATGACATGGAACATGTTATGGAAAACACCCTTTAATTTCTTTGCTGTCATCCCTTGATGCTTTCCCTCCAAAAAATCACAGATTTCCAAAATATCCTCATAGCAGAGGGATTTCCCATACATCTGCCTTGCCGCATCCGGAAGCTTATGGGCTTCATCCACAATGAGAGCCCGGTAATCCGTCAGCAGAGGCTTATAATCCTTCGCACGATGGGAAGAATCCGCAAGCAGATAATTATGATTACATATCTGGAAAAAAATATCCGGATCCCGTGCCTGTTTCAGATACATCTGATAACGACAGCTTGTCCTTCCCGGACATTCCTTCGGGCAGAACTTTGGAACACAGACCAGCCTGCGGTCGAAACTGCTTAGATTGGCAACCTCATCCATATCGTAAATCTGTTTTAAGGAAAACAATGCTTTTTTCTGTGCTTCATTTTTAGGTTTTTCCCGGACAGCCTCTAAGCGGACTTCCAGACGGTTATCACAAACAAAATGCTCCTTGCCTTTCCGCACAATAGCCTTTAATGGGGAAGCAATCAGTCCGGTCGTTAGAAAAATATCCGATAAAAAAGGAATATACTCCTGTATGATCGCCTCCTGTAATGCAATACTGGAAGTAGAGATAACTATCGGACGTTTATCACACAGCCATCTGTTCCCTATCGCTGCCGCATATTTTCGCATTAGGATACAGGCTACCAGATAGGCATACGTTTTCCCGATTCCAACACCCGCATCACAGAGGGCTATTTTCCCTTCCAGCAAGGTGTCCAACATCTGATGGCTTAACTTTACCTGTTCTTCCCTTACGCTCAAGCCTGCCTGTGGCAACAGCGTCAAAAAAATAAAGTCAATTTCCTGATGTGCTTTTCTTTGATATTGATTCTTATAATTCATTTCATTGCCTGCCTTTCACGCATGACGTCAATACCAAAGAAAAACACATCCTTTTAAAGTACGGCTGTGAGTTTCCCCACAGCCGCATATATCTGATATCAACGACACACTTTCATTGATTTCTAAATTGTTGTTTCATTGTTGGCGTCACATTTGACCTCGCACCCCTGACGGCCTCTGCCACTTCTTCCATGGCATATATGGGAACATTACTGGCAGGCATTTGGCAGATGCCATTCGCAGATGTTCTGAAGGTCTTGCTGATTACAACCTGGAGTTCATCTTCTGCTCGTTGACAGAATATCGTATCATTATACCCCATGGATGCTCATGGCGGAGAGCCAGCCGCGGCTCCCTGTCAGGTCTGATGGATCGCTCGAAAGAAACCGAAACAGACACCAGCGCAGACCTCCATCACACAACTTCTATGATCGGTCTATCTCTGGTATCCGTTTCAAATTTCTCCGTCCTGGCGCTCATCCTGCAACGCTACTATCCATAGGAACGTACCAATAATGCTGGTATGGGATTTTCAATGTGCGTAAAAAGGGACACTATCCCCTTTCTACTTAATAGCCGATGAGATGCCCTGTTTTTATTCAGCTTTCACAACTTTTTTTATTTTTTCCCGCAGCCGTCTCAGTTTGGTGTAGATTGTCTGCTCCGGCATACCAATACAGGTGCTGATCTCCTTTGGCGCATACCCCATCATCTTTAGGACAACAATCTGCAGCGTTTTCTTGTCTGCTTCCATCAAAATATGTAATAGCTGCTCATCGCCTATGGTATCCAGCAGTTCCTCTACGCTTTGAATCTGCGTCTCGCTAACCTCCGTTTCTGCCAGTAACAGCTCCGCATAGTCCAGCAGTGGTATTTGGTGTTCCCGATAACGTCTTTCGGAATTAAAATCCGCCCAATCGCTCTCATGCAGTATTTGTATAGATGCTTCATCCATACCCAGTTCCCGGAGTTTTTCTTCCTCACGTTCTTTCCAGCTCTTCCATTTTTGTTCTTCTCTTGCTTTGTTATAAGCCACCTTTCTTTACCTCCGATCTGAAATTTTTTAGAAATCAAATCGAAGTGGTGGCGGTGATCGGCATCTTATCTCCCCATGACAGGGAGCTTCAAAACTGTTTTTATAGACACCAGAATATCCAGCGTCTTTTTCTCCGTAGGCATATAAAGCACATCGTGAGTCAAAAGGTTCAGTAAATACCCGTTCTCCCTGGCTTACCAACTTTCAGGATGCCTCGCAATGGTTTTATATATCTGCCACTGTAGAATCCAGTTATGATTAAGATGCCAATCGTCAATATCCACAAAAAATCGACAAAGAAAAACGCCAGAAAGTTTTTTCTGCTTCCTGACGTTTTTCTTTTTTATAGAACTATATATATTATTGTACTTATCTAATGTGTAGTATGGTGCGTATTCATGGGTATAAGATTCTCTTTTGTAGTCTGCAATTTTTTTCTGGAATCACCTGCCCAGGAACTGTACCTTTTCACGAAAAGAATGCCATCCATGATTTTCTCCTAACGACTAATCACAGATGGCATGCACAAATAAGCCCTGCTGCGAGAAGCCGTTTTTTTTATTGGCTCCCCAACAGGGCCTTCAGTTATTTCACGAAAGTGTTTCCACACTCATTCTGAAGTAACGGAATATTTATTCTCTTTCAAATCGGCATTATAGCACTTATTCTATACATACTTTAAGGGAATGTATTTTCCCTAATCGGTACGATAGAATGTATTTGAGGTGAACAATTATGCCGAAAGACAAACTTATGTATTTGGGTAACCGCATCCGGTCTGCAAGGAAAAGCTGCGCTCTTACCCAGCAGGAACTGGCTGATCAGTGCGGTCTAGCTGTCAAAACGGTTCAGGATATCGAAAACGGAAGGAAGAATCCTTCTTACGAAACCTTATCCCTGTTGATTGATCGATTGGGAATTACCCCTAATTCCCTCTTTCCAGACAAAGTCTCATCTGAAAACGAGATCGCACAGCGTGTTATTGGCAAACTCCAATCACACAATAAGGAAAATCAGGAAATCCTTCTTCGCACTATGGAGTTTTTATCAGAGCAGCTACTAAACAGCCAGCACAAAAATGAACCAAAAGGTTCCGAGTGAAACCAGTAGGACAAGAATCCCTTGTTACTGCTGGTTTCTCTCTTTTCTGCCATTATAAAACACCGAGTTATGAATGACTTATGGATGAGTTATGAATGGTATATAATTTTAAAAAATTTTCGACAAAATATGTCGAAATAAGATGGAAAACAACGGAGCCGACAACCTGCGAGTTTGAACTCAATAGGTTATCGGCTCTGCGTCTTAGCGTCTGGCTCTTTGATAACAGACATATTCATTTCTTTTACGTTGATTAAAGTTTCCTGTTTACACTTAGGGCAAAACAGCGGGAAATTTCTTATCTCCGTATCTTCCCGTATCCTTAGCCTTGTTTTGTTCCCACACAGGGGACATAAAATCCATTGTCCTATCTGCAAAATACCACCCCTCATTTTTTATAGGAAAGACTGTAAATTCTTCAATTCAAGGTCTAATTTATCCCGAAGATTACCTAAATAAATTCTCCCTTCACTGCTTAACGCATAGTAAACTCGAATCCTTCCAGCAAACAGTTCGCTTTCCCTACTGACCAATTCTCTCTCACATAAAGATTTCAACGCTAAATAGATTGCCCCCGATGACTTCTGATAAATTGGAGTGAATCGGTTTGTCAATTCATACCCATATGCTTTATGTTCGTTTAATGCATTAAGAAGCAACAGCTCCAGCAGTTTTCCATTTACTTTAATTAAATCCATCAGTGAATTACTACAGTACCACTGTCACTGTTCACTGTCAGGCTATATGTTCCATCGCCAATCTTTCCCTGTTTACAAGCGGAAGTTTCCATCGTATAGGAAGCATCCTCCAGCCTCACTGACACATCATCGGAGCCTGATGAGATTTTAAATGAAAGGTTTTGTGGCGGTGTTTCGTAAGAAATGCCAATATCGCCAGAACTTGTGGAAACCTCCGCATTGGTCTGATCTCCCAAACCAGATACATTGACTTCACCAGATTTCGCAGTAATGGAAATATGCTCCGACTCTGTATTTTTCCATGTTACATATCCAGACGATGTGCTGATCTGAAAATCGTCAATCTTGCCGTCAGACAATTTTACATCTCCGGAAGAAGATGCAATTTCAACTACATCCGCTGTTACATTATTCATTTCAATATAGCCGGAAGAATTATCAAGCGTGAGCTTGGAAACAGCAAGGCTGTCGATTTCCATATCGCCGGAGCCATTTTTAATGGTAACGGTTCCTTCCAGCGTATCTGGAACATACACGGTCACCTCTCCTTCTTTGCCCAGAGAGAACTGGCTTAAAACGGTATCTTCGCTCTCTGCCTGTACAATATCCAGCACACCATCCCGCATATCCACTGATGGCTCTTTTGCTCCCTTTGCGGTTCCGCCATCTAAACTGACATGAACATCATCATCTGCCGAAACCATGATTTTAAGCTGCCAGGAGTCAATTTGCATATTGATGGCAGATATATTTTCCGCATCGTATGTTTCTGAAAGACTGACTTTTTCATTTTGACTGCATCCGCATAAACAAGATACCGCCAACAGACTCATGCACAAAATCATTTTCATTCTCATAACCACCTCCTGCTACATCAAATCCTTGGTTTCTACGTTGTATACCGACAGGGCCGCAAAGATCAACGATACGAAAGTCAGAATCACTGGAAAAATCAGATTGTTCTTCATCGTAAAATCACCTATATTGGCCTGTGTCAGAAAAATCAGCAGGAAAGACGAAATAATGGTTGCTTTTGATGATTTCATGGCAAGGCCGATGAATAACGCGATAAAACTCATGCTTACGATCACCACTGACTTCAAAATAAGCTGCACATAAAATGACAGGCTTGCCATATTGAAATCAAGCGGAAACGCAGATGTCATAAAGTGGGAACCCGCAAGGACACACCCGTAAATCAACACTTTCGTTAGAACTAATGCAATAAAGTTAAAAATCCATACTGCCAGCATCTGCGAAACCAGTATCTTTTGCCGTCTGATTGGATAAGAAAACATCAGATTCATGGTTCTGTTCTTATATGCCGTAACGATGAAGGATGCTAACATGACACTGGTAAAAATCAGAAAAGACATACTGGTAAATAACTCAATCGAGGAAGAAATCATTTCATTCCCCGGCGCGGCATCCGGCACTCCGGTATCCGGATCATTGGCTATCCCCAGGTAAGCCAGCGCAAAGATGAAAAGGCAAAGAAGTCCCGCAAGAATTACCGCATTACGGACGTACTTCCCAATATTGTTCTTTTTCCATTCAAGTTTGATTAATTTTAACATTGCTGCTACACCTCCGCCGTCATTTTCAGGAAATAATCTTCCAGAGACTCCGCTTTTTTCCCAATGGCAACAATCTCTACATCATTCAGTGCCAGAACCTTTGATAATTCCTGTGTGGACACATGATGGTCATAAATCCGGATTTTTCCGTCCTCTACGATTTTAAAATTATCAAGCCCCATCTTATCAGCCAGAACATAGGATGCTTTCTTTGTATTGATTACGTTTAACTCAATATAGGCAAGGCTCATTTCTGATATTTCTTTCATAGTAACTTCTTTCATAAGCACACCATGATTGATAACGCCAACCGTATCGGCAATGCTTTCAATCTCAGAAAGAATATGGCTGGACACAACAATGGTAATACCGTATTCCGTACAGAGCATTTTCAGCAAATCCCGGATCTGCTTCATACCTGCCGGATCAAGGCCATTCGTCGGCTCATCCAGTATAAGTAATTCCGGCTTGCTAAGAATGGCACGGGCAATCCCAAGCCGCTGTTTCATTCCTAATGAATAGCTGCGTACCGGCTTTTTCCCTGCGTCTGCCAGATTCAACATCTCCAGGGCATTTTCTATGCTGCCGGGATTGTAATAACCCATGTATTCACAATGGAGTTTCAGATTCTCCCTCCCGTCCAGATGGTCGTAGAAGGTCGGGAACTCAATAATGCTTCCCATCCGTTTCAGCACTTCATAAGAAGTCGGTGTGAGTTTCTTCCCGAACAGTTCAATGCTCCCCTCTGTTGGTTTCCAGAGGTTGGTCAGCATTTTCATAACCGTGGTCTTACCGGCGCCGTTCGGTCCCAGGAAACCATAGATTTCGCCTTTCTTAACGTGCATGGACACATTGGTTACAAGATTTTTGCCGCCAATGGATTTTGTAAGCTGGTTCGTTTGTAAAATATATGGCATATTGTCTGCCTCCTTTCTGATGACCATTCTAGCGGCTAAGATTTTCAAAACTCTTGACTAATTCTTACGAATTTCTTTCTTGGAAATTTAATAGGAAAATTTCCGCAGTTTTACCGTAAATGTAGTTTTTACATTCGGCTCACTCTCAAGGGTAATCTCCCCGCCAAGCTGATGCGCCAGATTCTGCGCAATTGTCAGCCCCAGGCCGTTTCCCTGTATTTCACGGTTTCTGGAATCTTCCATCGTAAACAGACGCTCAAATACATTCTGTGCAAACGCCCGTTCTATCCCTTTCCCTTTATCCACCACATCAATATAGATATATTTCTCATCTGACCTAAGAAACATTCCCATATACTTTCCATCGGAACCGTACCGTACTACATTGGAAATGAGATTGAACAAAATCCTTTGAAGGGCATCTTTGTTTCCCCGGACAAAGACTGCTTCTTCCGGGATATCAACATCTACCTGAAATTCCTTCTGTGTCAACAATTCATAAAAATCCAGCACATTCTCTCGGCACGCCTCACAGACATCGATCTTTGAAATCGTAATCTCCGTGTCCCCGGCCTCCAGCTTTGCCAGCGTAAAGAATTGGTTGATTAATTCCATCACTCTCTGGGCCTTCTGCTCCACTTTCAGAAGCATTTCATTCTCCCCTGAGCTGTTCAGACGCATGATTTCCAGGTAACCTAAGATCACTGTCATGGGCGTCTTAATATCATGGGATATATTAGACAGCATTTTCTTTGAAGAAATTTCTGAACGCCGGTAATCCACCTTGACCTTTCTCTGGTTCTCCAACAGGCGGTTGATCTGGGCTGCCAAATCCATAAGAACCTTATTGTCTGTAAAGACCATGACATTTTCATCACTATCCGTATCCTGGATTTCTTCTAACTTCTGGCTGATTTTCTTTAATTTAATCTGTGTTCCTGTCCGGAAAGCAAACTGCTGATAAAGAACAATACAGATCAGCACTGCAATGCAGGCGGACAGGAAAAAGATAATCGTTGCATCGCTCATGATAAATCTCCTAATTTATATCCGATACCCCAAACCGTAATAACATACTTTGGAGACCTCGGATTATCCTCGATTTTATTTCTTAATCTGCTGATATGGACATTGACTGCATTTTCATCTCCCAGGTATGCGTCATTCCAGATCAGGGAATACATCTGCTCTTTGGTATATACTTTCTTTGGATTCTGAAGGAGGAGCTTTAAGATTTCATACTCTTTCGCTGTCAGATCCACCCTTACATTCTTTTTTGTTACCGTATAATCTGTCAGGTTCATAACCAGATCCCCAATCACCAGTGTCTCGTTTTCCGGTTCCGCTGGTTTTGAATATTGGGTACTCCTCCGGATATTTGCCTTAATACGGGCCAATACCTCTGTCACCGAGAATGGTTTTGTAATATAGTCATCCGCCCCAAGTCCCAGGCCCAGTGTCTTATCCGCATCCGTATCTTTTGCAGACACAATGATAATCGGAACCGTACTGCTCTGCCGGATATGCTGCATAACTTCCATGCCGCTGATCTTTGGAATCATCAAATCCAGTAAAACAAGAGCGTAAGAGTCACTGTCAAATTTCTCACAGGCTTCTTTCCCATCAGCGGCACAAACCACTTCATAGTTCTCTGCCCTCAGATAGTCTTTCAGCATCTGGCTTATCTCCATATCATCTTCCACTAATAATAATTTCATGGCTGCACCTCCATAGCCGTATCATTTTTTCTCCGCTTATCCGCAGGTTTCTCTGCATCCTGTGGTATCAGCCATAAAGTTGATACCTTTACCGCACCTTTGATTCTCCCTGATGAGCAATAGTAATTCACCATCCGGGCCGTGATACCCCATTTTTCACTTGCTTCCCTAAGTGTCATATATCCATCCATGACTGACCTCCTGATTTTGTACTGCCCTCATTATATTTCTTATGCTCGAAATATACAAGTCGCATAGTACCATAGTTCTGCAAGATTAGTAACTCAAATAAAAAGCAGAAGTTCCTGATGGGAAAACAATTCATATAGCGTTCGTCAACCCGCTGTTCCGAATATTTTATTGTGAATATAAACTCATTGAAGTATAATACAAACGTTATAGCGAATAGGTAGAAACAATCAAAAAGAGCATTCCACCTTAATTCTACCTTTTGTGGGTGTTAATCTACCCTCAAAAGAGTTACAATTTCCCCATAAGGAGGATACACAATGGAACAAAAAAAGATAGGCTCATTTATCGCCGCTTGTAGAAAACAACATGGAATGACACAAGTGCAATTTGCAGAAAAACTCGGTGTGACCAATAAAGCTGTTTCAAAATGGGAAACTGGGGTATCACTTAGATAAAGATACCACACCATTCCCACGCTGACTTTTGCTCAACCGATACAGCCGGAGGGCTGGATAACAAGAAAAGGCGGTATGCGCCCCGTGGAGGGGTAGCGTACCGCCTTTTCTTGTGGGGGTTTCCAAAGGGGGCAACGCCCCCATTTGGCACACGACTTTGCGAAGCAAAGTGTAGTGTGTTATACGCTCTGTCGGCGTTGCCGTGAAAATGCCGTTGCCGCCGGGGAGGGCAAGGGCATTTGAAGCGGCAGGAAAACAGGGCTGTGCTTGCGTGGCGTAGAGCCGTAAGCACAGGTCTGGTTTCAACAGCAGACTGGGCGTATATGAAAGCCCCCGTCCCTCGTCCTACGCTCCGACTTGTGGACAAAGTGTCCCGAAGTTGTGGCTACACTCCCGGAAAAGTAACAGGACAGCGGGCAACCGTCAAGGCTGAAATGAACGGGTTTACACTCGGCCTTGACCGCCACCCGCCGTCCCGCTGAATGGGTGGACAAGGCGGCCAATCCCTCAAAGTGCTTGGCCGCTCTCTTTCTGGTTTTGGAGCGTTTCTTCTCTCAAGATTGAAATGGGCGGGAAGCCATTTTAGGGCTTTCCCGCCTTGATTGCCCATCAGCAAAGACGGGCGGGACTGTCAACGGCGGCGCATTTATGCGCCGTTCATCTTGACCGTTGATTGGCCCCGCTAACTTTGCTACTCTGTTCTAAGTAATTCCTCAATTTGTTTTTTCATATATTCTACAAGTGCCATCGCTTCCTTTTCTACTGTCTCCCATTCATCAGACAAATTTCCCAAATAAGCTTCCTTTGCCGTTGTTAGCAGGGGAGACTGTCCGAAAACTCGGATAATCTAATCTGATGAGAAAAAGATTGATATGCTCTTGTGAGCGTTCAATATAAATTAAAATTGCACATTGAAAACTGAATAAAGTA
>NZ_JBQHUL010000044.1:0-21143 GCF_052065235.1 Blautia sp. HCP28S3_G10
TTTTTCGTCATCATAAAAAACACCGCCCTTCTGATATTTATTATATCAGAAAAGCGGTTCCAACAATAGCAAAACCCTGCAAAAGCAGGGCTTTGTCTACAGTCTGCGGGGTTCCTTGTGGAACCCCGGTATGCTTGGGGAGAAAATCGAGAAAGCATCAGCCTTCGATTGCAATGTAACCATCTTTTTCTTCAACAGCTTTCGGTGCTTTTTTCGGAACGGAAAGTTTCAGGATACCATCTTCATATTTTGCATGAATGTCTTCTTCACTAACTGCATCACCAACATAGAAGCTTCTGCTTAAGGTACCGGCATAACGTTCACGTCTGATGTAGTTGCCCTTCTTATCCTGTTCATCTTTATCAAGACCTTTGGCTGCTGACAGTGTCAGATAACCATCTTTCAGCTGAACCTTGATCTCATCTTTCTTGAATCCAGGAAGATCTACGTCCAGTTCATAGCTACCGTCTGTTTCACGGATATCCGTTTTCATCATGTTCTGCGCATGTTTACCATAAAGCGGATTCTTCTTGCCCCAAAACTCATCGTTAAACGGGAAGTTCATCCAATCATCATCAAATAAGTTTTCTCCAAAAATACTAGGCATTAACATAAGTCATCTCTCCTTTTCATGACAAACAAATCTATATTCAAGTCTTTCGACTGTTACTTACAATTATATTTAAAGGGTACTGCCCGAAATCTTCGGGCAACACCACGAGCTTTTTATCAATCAGATGTTATCATTATCATTCAATGGTTATATACTTCGGATCATTGGAAACTGGTTTTGCTTCTTTCTTCGGAACAAACAGTTTCAGGATACCATGTTTATATTCACCTTTGATGTCTTCCTGTGTTACATCTTCACCAACATAAAAGCTACGTTCGCAAGCACCTGCATAACGTTCACGTCTGATGTAACGTCCTGTCTTCTTATCTTCCTGATCTTCGTCAAGACCCTTAGCTGCACTGACTGTCAGATAACCATCTTTCAATGCTACTTTTACTTCTTCTTTCTTGAAACCTGGTACATCCACGATCAGCTCATAGCCATCTTTCATCTCTCTGATATCAGTCTTCAGAAGATTCTGTCCTCTGCGTCCATATAATTTCTTTTCTGCATTCTTTGTATCTTTATCATCATAATAGAACGGTGTAAAGAAATCATCAAATAAGTTTTCTCCAAAAATACTAGGCATTAACATAAGTCATCTCTCCCTTTTCTTTATTATCTATATTAATTAAATGTTAAAGTTCCGAACCCGGTTGGTATGAAGGATATTTAAGAGATTTTCTTTTAATCTTCTTATCTCTTTATCCCTCTTCCTTTGTTCTAGATGTAATATAACACATGTTATTAGCACTGTCAAGAGATGAGTGCTAATTTCATAATTTCTTCACAATTTCTGTTAATTGATAAAGTAAATGCAACCCTTAGATCTTTTTGTTCTTAAATGCGGACATAGGGAGTTGCAATAACCTCTGTAATCATAGCAACATGAGCTTACTCTCAGGCTCCAACATGAAAGGAGTTTCTATTTATAAATACTTCTATTGAATCTAACAAAAGCAAACACTTTACACTCTCTGACAGAATCTCTATCGAGACTGGCATCGAAAAAAGACGGAGTTTCAAAAAGATTGCTCACGAACTTGGCAAGAGCCCTTCCTCTGTTTCCAGGGAATGGAATTGACGCAGTCGAAATAAAAGGATACAATAAATAGAAAGAATGTAACTGTGAGGGTACTGAACAGTTACGAAAGAGCACAAACGAAGGAAACAAAATAATGGCTGAGCGAAAACCATATACCACAAAAACAAGGCAGATTATTCTGGAATATCTGAAAAGACAACAAACTGTTACTGTCAGTGTTGCTGACATTGAAAAATATCTGAAAGATGAGGGAATTAGCGTAAATACAACAACTGTATATCGATACCTTGACAAACTCTGTGCGGAACATATTGTAATCAAATACCCGGATCTGAGTTCGGACAGAGCCGTGTTTCAGTTCGCCGGAGAAGAAAAGAAATGCACAGAGCATCTGCATCTGAAATGTATCAAATGCGGCAAGGTTGTACATCTGGACTGCGACTTTATGGATGAATTAAAGGAGCATCTGTATCGGGATCATGGGTTTCGTCTTCAGTGCAGTGGAGATATGCTTCATGGAATCTGCCAGGACTGTGAAAAAAAAGAAACTCCGTAACTGTGAGGGTGCTGGACAGTTACGAAGCTTCTTATCAAACCTGACGGTCTTTTAAAGGACAGAACATTATAAAATCTCGGATTTATTTTCTTCAGAACCTATATGTCTGATCTGCCGGATGATGCATTTAATTGACACCGGAACTGTAACAAGACAGGCAATGGCTCCAGATAACATAATCGCAACATCCTGGAACAGAAATCTGGAATTAAGAATGATTTCCAGATTATATTGCTGTGTCTGCACATAGGAAAATAACAAAATACTTCCTCCAAGATAGGCAAAAAGCAGGGTATTTACTGTTGTACCTATGATTTCTTTTCCCACCTGATAACCTGATGAAGTAAGTTCTTTCTCCGTCAGACTGTTTTTATGGGTCCAGACTTCATACACAGATGAGGTCACAGATAATGCAGTATCAATAACAGCTCCCAGAGTACTGAAAACACTTACAAAAACCGCCACATGCAGCATATTGATACTGATATCTGTGTTGTAATAGTACATAAAATCATCTTCTGAAATCTGAAGTTCATTTAATCCATAACTTCCTGCTCTCCATGTAATAATATAAATCGGAATGAACAGAATCAGCATCACAAACAATGTAGTCATAAAAGCAGCTCGCGTTTTTGCGTTATTTCCATTCTGATAAAACAACGAATTATAACAGACACCGGATCCTGCCGCCAGTATCAGAAGCAGTGCAGGAAAGCCAGATGACATCAGTATAACCGAAAAAAACAGAATAATAATATTACCGGCCAGTGTCATAAGCGAAACAGCTCCGCGATCTCCACCAATTGTAATCATAAAATGTAGCCAGTTCCCCTCATGCCTTGATTTTACTGGGCTTAACGGCATACAAAACTGTGTTTTGTGTTGCACTTTCCTTTATCATATCTGTCTTTGCCTTATCCGTCAAATGCTTTGCCTGAATGTTCAGTTATGCATTTTACGTATAATCTTTTATTCTCAACGATGAAAAGATGTGTCTGCACACATCTCTTACATCTGGTTAATTTCAATGTTATAAGTTTTTGATAAAACTCAAATCCTGTTTCTTCAATGCCTTTTGCAACTTTTCGTTCTTTTTCTTCAGTTCACTGTTCTCCCTAGTCAGGGCTGCCACTTTCTGATTCAACAGGTCAATCTGCTTTTCCATTGCCATATTCAGGATTTCTCTTCTTGGATCTATCATTCCGACCTGTTCTTCTACTGCCTGGTTCATAAGATCCCGGACGGTTGGATTTTTATAAAAGAACCCTCTGGATAATCCGGTTTTCTTCATCAGTTTTGGAACTGTGATACGTTCTTTATTTGCCAGCATATCCTGGATTGCATGCTGGGCAAGACCAATTTTTTCTTTGCTCTTTCTCTGGTTTTCTTCAATCATCTTGTCGTATTTGTTCATATTCTTCTCCCCATCCGTCCAAAATTGTATAAATGATGTCACTCATCATCTGCCGGATTTCTCTGGTCTCGTCTGCCATTCTCTGATTGCTCATCTTTCGGTAATGCTGTACATTCCCCAGTCTCTTATGTCCCAGCAGCCTTGCTATTGTCCAATCATCCAGATGCATTTCTGTCAGTTTAACTCCATAATAATGCCGGAACATATGTGTTCCAAATCCGAATAGCATTCCGTTGTCATCCCTCAGTTCTTTTTTCTGTATCATAGACATAACCTTGGATTTCATTGCCATGTACTGCATCGGTCGATCAGGAGCATTCTCGTCTACAAATATGTATTTTGTATCTTTGAATTTTTCCTGTGTGTATTCAATGGATCGCTGTATCAGTTTTGCCAGTTCATTACTGATTGGTTTTTTATACCTTTGGGTTTTAACCTGGTATATTTCAATCAGATACTTTCCATTTTCTTTTATTAGGCAGTTTATTTTTAATGTAAGCGTATCGGATATTCTGGTTCCCAGCATCTGGTGTATCAGAAGGCATCTTGCAATCTGTACATCAAGCTTCGTAATTTCTGCATTCAGCCTTTTCATCTCTGCATCAGAATACACCTTAAATTCTGCATTTACTTCCGGTGGAATATCGGTATTGATAAATAAATGCTCTAACCTTTCGTAACCGTAAATCTTCCCAATTGTTTCTAACTGCCGCCTTAATGAAAGTACATAAGAACTATTCCCGGCTCCTGATGTTTTTGATGTTGTCAGACTAATCAAGAATCCTTCCAGTATATCCCGATCTATTTCACTACAGCTTTTAATTTCAGGATACTCTCTTTTTAAATATGCCGAGAATTTTCTCATTATTGTCAATTCTCCAGCTATTGTCCCTATCGCTTCATATTTCAGATTCATGTAAACAGCTTTTTTGCATTCTTCCCGGATATCTGGCTGGTATATTTTTCTGAAGTCCAGGGTCTCTATGTTATAAATAGGATTATATCTAATTTCTATCTTCAGATTTTTTAGTCTCCAGACATCCTTTTCTATCTCATCCCTTAAGTCCTCTGGTTCCAAATACCTCAGGATTCTTCTAAAATACAATATTTTTTCTGCTTCTCCATAAGTAACAGTTCCATAAACACTTTTTTTCTTCTTAGTAGTCGAAATTCCCTGTTCCATCATCCAGCCTTTTAGCAGTGTTATCCATTTTTCTTCTGTGCGATCATCGAGGCTATTGATATTTCGATTTATTTTACTGTTTAAAAACTTTACAATACAGTTATAATTGAGTCTGTCAAAACGCAATTTTGAATAGTTTCCAATTTGACCACGATACATAATATAACTTCGGAATTCTTCTTTTAGTTTCTGTGTTGGAAGCAGTGACAAATCAAACTTTCCATTATCTTTATTTTTTCCCTCTTTTATACAATTTGGAAATTCACTAAAGTAAATGACATCACTTTCCATTTCATTCCCCTTTCTTCAGCCACGAAGCCAGGCTGCTCTCCTGCATACTGAAAAATTCTTCATTTGCCTGTGCTATTTTCTTTGGCATATAATCAATGTATTGCCTTGTCATTTCTTCATAGGTGTGTCCGAGATAGTCACGAATACTCTGGAGTGATACATCATTGTCATAAAACATGGTAGCCACTGTATGCCGATAGTCATGAGATTTGAAAATATATTCTCCATTTGCAATTTTATTTTCTCTGCATGCCTTTAGCATTTGGTCGCGGAATGTCTGATACAGACAAGCTCCATCACCTTTTGCATTCTTAAAAATATATTCGTCTGATTGAATATCATATTTTTTAAGATATACTTTCATAAGCTGATATAATGCTTTGGGTATTGGTATTTTCTTATAATTTTTCATTTTGACCTGGTATACCTGAATCCAGTAATCTTTTCCCTGCTGGCAGTAAGCATTTCCTTTTAAAGTACACACCTCACTTGCCCGAAGTCCCAAGCACCATAGATGCAGGAACATACACCGAAGTCGTTCTGGAAAAAGATATAATTTTTTTAAAATCTCCATATATACGGTTTCTTCTACACTTCGGTCATGATGTACTGTTATTACCTTTTGCTGGAAATACTCTATACGAAATGGCATTTGGGGAATATACTTCCGGACTTCCATAAACTTAAAGAAATGTCCTATACCGAATATCCGCTCATTAAAACTTTTCGCTTGTATTTTCCGCTCCCGAAGGCTCTTTGCATATTGTTCCAGATGTTCTGCCTTTGCATCTACAGCAAGGATATTTTCCTGCTCAAGCATTTCCAGAAAATTCCTTATAAATATAAATCTGTTACGAATTGTACTTACTGCCTGTCCAGTCACACCAAGCTCATATTTCATGTATTCCTGCAGGATTTTACGGTTCTGCCATTCTCTTATCTCCATAAAAGAAATACTTTTTAACGAGCTACTTTCGTTAATGCGACTCTTATCTAAATGAAATTTTTCTATGTACCAGACCGTTGCATCCCATTGAATCCGTTCCTGCTGTATAAAAGCATCTTTTCTGCATTCATCTATAATGCCTAAATGCCTCATTAGCGTTTTATTTTTTGTATCTGCAAAATCTTTGGAAATTGTTTGAATCTGCCTTATTTCCAGCAATCCAATGTCCCGAATATTCTGCTGAACACAGGAATCATATAATATCTTTAAAGCCTTCAGCCTGTTATTTCTATATGCTATACTTTCCGAAGTCTTTGCAACAATGCGACTCAATGTAGAAAAAATCTGCCGTTTTAGTATTTCAGAACAATTCTTCTTGAAATCCCATACCAGAACTCTAAGATCCTTAATATATTTAAAATCACAGGCAATCTGTTGATCCGGATAATATTTCAGGTAAAAAACTTTATTCTGGTATCGCCATTCATAAAATCTTTTTCCAGTCAGTGTCTGCATCTGCTGGTATATGTGCTGTTGTTTTATAACATCATATATACCCAGATACCACATGATTTTATCAGGCTTCAATTTTTTTCTTAAATATTGCTCGTAGGAAATCTGCAGTTCATAATCCATTTCTGTTAAACTCCAGACTTCTCTGTCTGTCAGAAATTTTTTCACATGATTAACTGGTGTTTTTACTTTTATCTGTATCGGAAGTGAGTCAATCTCTGCATATAATTCCTGCTTCTTCTTTTCAATGTCCTCTTGATATTCAGTCCTGCGTTCTGCCTGCTGTAGTAAATATACAGGCATTTTTCACACCTCCTATTCCAGCAGACGGTCTGCTCCGTAAATAGCAGCATGCTGTTCGTAAAACTCGTTGCTTGCCTCTACCAGCTCGTCATCCAACCAGTCCAGATACTTTATCGTAGTGTCCAGATGCTTGTGTCCCAGTGCCTGACTGATCATCTCCAGTTGCCATCCGGCACTCTTTCGCATATTTGCAAAATAGTGGCGAAGCATGTGGGGGGTGATTTTGATTCCGGTTTTCTTTTCCATCCGGTCTAACATATCGTATACACTGTCTACCTTTAAGGGTTTTCCAATGCCATCGCCCATAATGTTTACAAACAGGTAATCCTGATGCTGCAGGATTTTCCGGTATCTTGCCAGATAGTCCATCAGGAATTCAAATGTGTCCTTGCTTATCTTGGCACTCCGGTATTCTGCATTCTTGGCTCTTGCTTCGTTCTCATTATCTTCCCGAAAGCACACCCGGATCATGTGGTTCTTATAATCAATATCTTTGACATATTTTACGCCCAGAAGTTCTCCGATGCGGTATCCGGTTTCTGCTAATAAAAGCAGCAGAAGCTGATCCCTGCGATTGGTACACGCCTGTAGGATCGTCACAATCTGATTTTCCTTTGCTGTCCTGCCACGGTGTTCTTCCTCTTTCAGGTAACCTTTAAAAGAATGATTTCGGAGTACCTTTTTAACACCGACCTGATTGACTGCTATGATCTGGTTATAAGATAATGTCTTGAGGCTGCCATACTGTTCGTATTCTGCCTCTATAAATAAATAGAACCTGAACACATCTTTTAAATATGCGTTGCAGGTTCCCTGATTTGGACATTTCTTCGGTTTTCCATTGGCTTGTTCTGTGTGGTTCCCGGCTCTGAGCCAGTATAAGAAATCCACAAAATGCTCTGTCTGTTTCTCGTATCCTAACTGATAGACTTCGGTAAGTTCCATTTCCTTTTCTTCCATGTAGCCCATATAATAGCAGATGGCAAAGGCGGATCGCTTTACGGTATTTGGTGATCGTCTGCATTTGATCTTGTGCATCAGATATTTGCTCGGCAGTTCTACGATTGCCATCGTATCCAGATCCCGGATGTAAAAATATCGTTCTGTCCCATCTTTTATCGTTTCTACTTTGTAGCTCATGTGAACTGCCTCCTTTCCTCTAACGCTATACACAGTATACCCAACTCATGCCGATAAAGCTATCACAAATACCACCAATTCGCTCCAAAACGCCCCTGAAATACCACTAAACTTTTTGTCCTATCTGCCGTCCGGATCTGGGCAGAACCAACAACACTGCGATTGCTCTCAACTGTAGTAACGCTCCACTTTCCGGCTTCGGATAAAATCTTCTACTTCTTCGATCCGCTCTGCCATCTGGCACTTTGGCAGGGCTTCCAGAACATCGCTCCGGTACCTGCCTTTTTTCGCTGCCCGGTAGTCTAAAATAGACACAACGCAGGTGTCCTGCTCCGTTCGGATTGCCCGTCCAAATCCCTGCCGCAGCTTCTTCTGCATATCCGGGACTACGATGGTCTGGATGTAGGATTCCAAGGATCGGTACTGCTCTCTCTGTGCTTCATGGATAGGGTCCGGAACAGAAAACGGCAGTTTTACGATGATCAGGGAGGATACCATGTCCCCCGGAAAGTCCACACCTTCCCAGCAGGAGCCGGCTGCGAACAGCACTGCATTTTCCATCTTTTTAAATCTTGCGATTTCTTCCTGGGAATTTCTCCATACCTGCACCATCGGGAACGGGATCTGATCCTGCAGGAGCTTCTGCACGTTTCCCATCAGGGTGTAAGATGTGAACAGTACCAGCGTATGCCCGTAAGTGGAACACACCAGATCGCGGATCTGTCCGGCAAGCTGCTCGGCTTCTTCCCTGCTTCCCTTTTTCATAGGTCTTAAATGCTCCGGAATGTAAAGCAGGCAGTTCTCCCTGTAACAGAATGGGGATTCTGCCACGCACTCCCGGATACCTGTTTCTTTTTCCAGCCCGGTCATCTGTCTGGTCCTTGCAAAACCGTTCCCGGCTTTTAAGGTCCCGCTGGTTAAGATCGCCGGGAATCCCCGGCTCCATAAAGTCGAATCCAGATACTTCGGGATCTCCCTGTTGACCGCCATAAAGGTTAAATGTTCCCGGCTGTCCTGCTGTAAAAATAAAATATACCGCTTGTCGTTCTTTAAGAACCAGCCAAACAGCTCATCCATCTCTTCCAGTCGCCGGAAGATCCAGTAAGGAATGTTCCCGGCAAGCCTTTTGATCATAAGCTGAAGCCTTTCCTTCGTCTGAGCCAGAAGGGGGCCAGCCCCCGGTGGAAAATAAAAACTTTCTTTTCCAGCCATGTCCTCTGTGCCATCTTTCCGGTGCTTTCGAATCTCCATCTGAAGAGCAGCAAACCATTCCTGCAGCCGTTTCCCTTCTGTACCTTTATGCTCCCTGGCTAAGAAATAACGGATCTCCTGCACATCTTCTTTTCCAATGCTTCTTCCATACATCTGGCTGGCAGCTTCCGGGAGCTTGTGGGCCTCATCCACAACCAGAGCCCTGTAATCTGCCAGAAGCGGCCGGTACCCATTTGCCCGGTGCATGGCATCTGCCAGAAGATAATTGTGATTGCAGATCTGTAAAAAAATGTCCTCTTTCCTGGAAATATCCAGATGCTTCTGATAACGGCATCCTGCTTTCCCCGGACACTCTCTGGGGCAGAATTTCGGTACGCACACCAGCCTGCGGTCAAAACCGCTCAGGTTATGTACGGAATCTAAATCAAAACTATGCCGGAGGGACTTCAATGCCTCCATCTGTGCCTGATTTTTATTCTTGTCCCGGACTGCCTCTAATCTCTGGGCCAGCCTGTAATCACATACAAAATGTTCTTTTCCCTTGCGGACAACCGCTTTTAATTCTTCCTGAAGCAGACCTGCTTTTAACAGTACGTCCGATAAGAAAGGAACATATTCCTCTATGATGGCTTTCTGTAAGGCGATACTGGAAGTGGATACCACTACAGGCCGCCTGTCACATCCCGAATAACCGGAATGCAGTACACTATATTTCCGCATCAGGATGCAGGCTGTCAGATAGGCATAGGTCTTTCCGATGCCGACTCCTGCATCACAGAGCGTGATCTCATTTTTCATAAGGGCATCCAGCATTTCATGGCAGAGACGGATCTGTTCTTCTCTTACGTGAAGCCCGGCTTCCGGAAGAAGTTCTCGGAAGATCCTTTCCACCTCGCCATGCGCCCTTTTCTGATATTCATTTTTATAACACATTACTTCTCCTTGCCGGGAAGCTTATCTTACCGTATCCTTACGGACGGATCTGACTGCTCCCGGTACATTCTGTCCCTGTTCTTGCATTTTCTTTATGGCAGCATTCCCTCTTGCCATCATCCTTCGGATATCTGTCCGGGAAACATTCCATGTCTTTACTTTCTGAGGAGCTTTCCTCACCTGCTCGGACAAATGTCTTTCACAGAGTTTCGGATAAACCACCATTGCTTCCGGTAATTCCAACGGATACTCGATCATGGGATGGTACACAATATCCCTTACCACCTGCTCATAGCATTTCATCTGCATTCTCGCCGTACTGTCCTGGTAGATATTTTTCCCTTTCATGGCACTGTAGACCTGTGATGAAACATATCCCAGCGTTTCAAAACTACAGTATCCATAAGGAGTTACACCAGAAAGGGAATCCGGATCTTTTAAGGCATTCAGATATACTTCTTTTCCCTGGGCGATCAGCCACATCTGAAAATCGGAAAATCCGTCATCACTGCACCCGGTTTCCATCATAATACCTGCCGCTGTCCATAAGCCGTACTTATAAGCCGCATCCCGGTAACTGTAAACAAGATTGTGGAATTGCAGAATATCCTCAGGTGTCATATAGAAAAGCTGCTGCTTGATCCACACTGCCGAAGCATCCAGATCGGTGCCGCACACTTCCTTTGCTTTTTCAATCAGACTCCAGAACTGATCCTTGCTCATTCCACTTCTTTTTGTTTCTTCCATCTTTTCTCCCCTTAATGTGACGTTAATACCACAAGAATACGGCTGTAGTTTCCCACAGCCGCATGGTATCTGATATCAACGACACACTTCTTCATTGATTTCTGTTATTTTATCTTGCTGTTCCGCATTTGACCTCGCACCCCCGGAACTATCCTGCATTTAGGAAAGGGGACACTACAGGCGGGCGGCTGGCCTGCCGCCTCTCACAGATGTCCTGGGGGTCTTTCTGATTACAACCCGGAGTCCATCTTCCGCTCTTTGGCTGGTAACGTGTATCATTATCCCCCGTCCGTGATCCTGGCGAAAGGCTGCCACCGCCTTATTCACAGCTATGCTTCCTCGCTCCAAGTCTAAGAATCTTTACCCTATACTTAATCATGGCGCTCATGCTGTCACGCTTCCACGGTTGGGAACGTACCTGTAGTGCCGATATTCACTTGCCAAAGAACAGCAGAAGGATGTCCCTCTGCTTACTAGCCGATGGCAGTGTATTTTTTTATTCACTTCACAAAAAAATTTTTTATCGTGCTTCCCCGGATCTGTTTTTCTTTTTTCCCTTTGCCGTATTCTTCTGCTGTGTATCGTTCTTCTGGCTTTCCTTCTGTTCTTTGGCTTCTTCCGGCGGCATTTTCATCACATGAAGTTCCCCGTTAAACAGGGTAAAAACTTCCGGTGACTGATATTTTTCTTTAAACTTTTCAATCTGCTCCGGTGTCAGCGAAGTAAAATCATCTTCTGTCAGTCCTACCACAAGGAATGTTCCGGCAATGGCATCATAGACCTGTCCACGGTCATCGTACAATGCACGATTTAACGGTAATCCTTCAAACTTTCCATTGCCGTTTAAAAGGATTCCAACCTCATCTTCAAACGGATAGGTCATTTCAATGTCACCACCTACCGCCTGCTGCAGATTCTCCAGCTCATTCGGGATATTCTTAACATAGGGTGCTTTCATCGGCTCGACTACCAGCACTGTCATCATATCTTCCTGCATTTCAGACACTTCTTTCTCATCCATCGTATCAATCCTCCTGTCTGTTCGTTCTGATAATCAGCCGATGACCCCCTTTTGTTTTATTCAAATTTCATGGACTTTTTAATCTTCTCCCGTAACCTCCGCAGTCTTGTATAAACCGTCTGCTCCGGCAGTTCCATGTGATGGCTGATCTCTTTTGGTGCATATCCCATCATCTTCAGGACAATCATCTGAAGAGTTTTCTTGTCAGTCGATAACAGGATCTGGAGCAGTTCCTCATTTTCCACGGTATCGAGCAGGGCTTCCACACTCTCTGGCTGAGACTCTCCTGATTCTTTTTCTTCCAGAAGCAATTCCATACAGTCCAGAAGCGCAGTCTGATGTTCCCGGAATCTCCGCTCTGCGTTAAAATCGTTCCAGTCATACTCCCGGAGCTTTCGGATCGTCTCTTCATCCACACCCTGCTCTCGCAGGAGCTTCTCTTCCTCTGATTTCCACTGGTTCCATCTATATTCTTCTCTTGCTTTATTGTAAGCCACTTTTATTTTCCTCCGATCTGAATTTTTGCGAAATCAAATCGGAGTGTGGCGGTGACCTAGCTCGTTCTTCCTGTCTACAGGAATGCCCGGCATCTCTGCTGTCTCCCTGCAAACACGGATCTCCTTTGTAATCATATCTTTACAAAGGCACAGTGTATCGGACGCACCTGTCAGCTAACGGTCAGAAAACTGTCAATTGACGGTCAGTTTTTATCACCTTCTTTCCAGAATAAATAAAATAAAACGAATAATCTTTTTACGGATCATTCGCCTTACTGCTGTTCGTTTTCTTTATTCAATTCAAATTTGTAACCTATATCCCTGACACTAACGATGCAATTTCCGGCACCATCTTCAACGATATTCAGCTTTTTTCTCAATCGCTTTACCAGACACCAGATGATATTTTTAATATCACCAATAGGATAATCTTTCCATATAATCTGATAAATTTGTTCATATGTATAGATTCTCATAGGAGCCGAAGCCAATAAGTACAGAAAATCATATTCTCTTTTATTGAGATTCAATTCGGTTTGACTCCAATATGCTTTATACAATTCTCTGAATATAAGCAATTTTCCTTCTCTGATGTTTAATTCTTTTTTCTTATCTTCTGCTTTTCTTGCCCATTCTAAATATCTTCGAGTTAACGAAAAAATATGCAGTTCTAATTCTTCTTTTCCAATGTTAATATCAAATACAGAATCTGCACCTGCATGTATAAGAGTCTTTTTATGCAGCAACGGATTTTCTGTTAAAGCAATAACCGGCGTATATGTGATTATTCTTATTGTTGAAATTATTTCTGCGGTAAGATCCAGAGAATCAGTACTGCCAATTACTATAATATCGAAATGAAATAAACTCAATTTCTTCAGGCACTCATAAACAGTGGATACATAGCATGATTTTATTTGTTTTTTGATTTCAATGTGCATATCCTTTTCCGTATAGAACAGGATACTATGGTCGTTATCACGCATATATATTTTCTTTCAGAAGTTATTCGTCAGTACACTATGCCTTTTCTTTAAAAAACATAATGTTGATCAATCTCAGCACATGATTATATGCCCAATTTACAGGAACACTTCCTAGAATCAAAACCATCAGTAAAGAAATCAGAAATAAACTTCCCACATTCAATAACAGCGGTATTTTTAAGATCTGGAAACTGTTCATTGCAATCTGCATCGGATAGTGGAAGAAATATATTCCCATTGTTCTTCGCCCGCTTCCAATAAAAGTAAGAAACAAATTTCTGTCAGGAATAATTGCAAGTAACGAAAATATCATTAAAAACGAGGCTAAATATGTAAATAACCGAATAAGCATTCCTTCCATCTCACTGATATTACTTGCCCTGTAGGAATGATTTCCCCTGAATATATCTACCGGAAGATTATTTCCCAGCATATATGCTGTCATCAGATACAGCAAAATCAGAGTCAGACTCATTAAAATCCATTTTCTCCTGAAGTTTCTTAATACTGTGATATATTGGTTTTTCCATAAATATCCAGCTACAAAAAACGGAAAAAACACAACTATTCTGGAAGCTGACAGGTATGTGGAAAATTCATTTCTTGTTCCGGCCCACAATGAAAATATAATACTTAGTGGAACAATAAATCTTATTCTTCCAAAAGCCTCTATGGTAAGTCTGTAAACAAATAGTGCCAATACATACCACATAACGGTTCCGGAAGGGCGCAAGATATCATAATCCATGTTATAACCAAGCCATACCTTGACTGCCCATGTAAAACTATATCCCAGAATATATGGAACCAACAGGTTCTGAATATTTTTCAGTACATTTTGTTTGCTTTTTGACAAAAATCCTGAAACAAAAATGAAAGCTGGCATATGAAAAATCGTGATAGCATACCACAACTGACGCACTGCCGGATTCACTTTTACAAGCTGAAATGCAATAATATGATTAAAGACTACCAGAAAGATCAAGATAACTTTTATATTATTGATCAGAAAAAAATATGGTACTCCATGTTCCTTTGATTTTATATTTTATTCACCCCCTAATATAGAATGATCGGATATCCACCATCAATCGCATTGTATATCACTTCTGCCTGATCGGGCGGCAGATTTATACATCCATGACTTCCGTTTGTTTTATATACGTCTCCTCCAAATTCAGGCTGCCAGTCCGCATCATGCAGTCCCTGTCCATATACAAACGGCATCCAGTATGTAACCGGAACTTCATATCCATAAATATCACTGGACAGTGTGAATGGACTTGCTTTGTAAGCAATCGCATAAGCACCTGTATAAGTTGCACGGTCTTCTGTTGGAAGTCCGCTGATTATGTCTGTGTCTGTCACAAGTACTCCGTTTTTATACAGCCAGAGATGCTGCTGTTCCAGACTGACTTCTATATAGCTTCCATTCAGATCATCTGTTCCATTTCGTGACAGACCTTCTTTTTCATAAATTGGTGAACGCTGAATGGTTGTTCCGCTTTGCAGATCTGCGCAAAGCTGTTCGAATTCAGCATCCTGGTCAATGCGGAAGCCATACTCATTATTACTTATTGTTACAGTCTGACCATTGGATGTATAGAAAGATCTTGGCACATATATTGTGTTGTATTTACTTGCCAGACTTTCTATATACGCTCTGACTTTATCAGAGTCAATTTCAACTTTATCCCCTGAAATGACCATCCAGGAATTGATCGTTGCAGAATCAATTGTTTCTGTTACATCACCAAACAGATACGTAATTGAAGTATTATTATATTTTTCTATATTCGTGTTTAGTTCTGATAAACGACTGAGCAGTTCTTCAGATGATGCCGTAACAGCAGCCTGACTGTATGTATTTTCATTTATATCTACAGAAATCGCCTTTCTGAAAAAATCCTCTTCCAGATTTCTTTGGATACAATCGGATGTGTACTGCAATAATCGGTTTGGATCAATCTGATTGCCCTGCACTGCATCAACAATAATAAATTTTTTGCTTGTATCGTCATATTTTATATAGGCATCTTCAGAATTGATTCGCTCTGTATCTGCTGTAAAATGCTCCGCTGAGAGTGTCTCAGATAATCGGTTATCATCCCTGACAACTTCATATGGAATTTTCCAATCTTCTCTGGGCTCAAATATTGTTCTTTTCTTCCATATTTCTTTCTTCAGTTTAAACAGTTCTGTTTCTAATGTCTGTGTATTAAGCGAATATCCCAATTCTCTTAATGAAACCGTATAAACACTCTTTCCATTCTCATAAAAAGAAACCGTTTTATCTTCAAAAGCCGTATTTATTTTTTCTGTTGCCTGATCCGGTGTGAGACGGGATACATTCTGTCCATAGACAAATGTTTTACAGCCCATTGTCTGTGTATCTGTTACGATCTCGTATGCGACAAATCCCACGGTCAAAACGATCATCAGCAGGATGCTTATAGATAAAATGAATTTTAACTTCTGCTTCCGCTTCCCTTTTCTGTTTGTTAGTTGTCTTTGTTCTCCTCTCTTCTTTCGTTCACTCATTTTCAATGCTCCTTTTATCTCCCCATATTTTAATTTCATACTGCTATTTCGGTAATTCTATAGAAAAAACAGTCCCGTTTGTTTCATCACTGGATGCCCATATTCGTCCATTATGCCTTTCCACAATAGCTTTTGTAATAGAAAGACCAATGCCCATTCCTCCAGTCTTTGTGTTTCTGGATTTATCAACTCTGTAAAACCGTTCAAACAGATGTTCTAAAGCATCTTCCGGTATGATATTTCCTTTATTCTGAACCTGAATCAGGACTGAATCCGTCATCTGTTTATAAATAATGCGTATACTGCTTCCGGTTTCTGCATATTTGATTGCATTTGCTACCAGGTTTGTCATACACTGCTGAATTCTCTGACGGTCTCCACACAACATATCTCCCGACCTGGTACATAGTGTCAGTTTCAGATTTTTTTCCTGTAGTTTCGGTTCAAAGTTCCAGCATAATTTTTCACACAAGTTGCTAAAATCAAATGATTCCAAACGCAGCGGTTCTCTTTGATTTTCCAGTACATATAATTCCTGCAGCTGACGGACAATATGGATCAGTCGCAGAATTTCCTCATAACAGCTCTCCAATCGTTCAGTTGTCGGTTCCCATATTCCATCCAGCATCGCTTCCAGATGCAGCTGCAGGTTGGTTAACGGTGTCCGAAGCTCATGAGCCACATCTGATGAAATCTGACGTTTTTGTATTTCTTCTTTTTCCAAAGCGGCAGACATTTCGTTAATTGCAGTTATTAAACTCTGCGTTTCTTCTATGGAGCTCTTTTCCTGAATCTGTACCCCGAATTTTCCTTTTGAAATCTCAGCCGCAGATCTGGTAACATCAGAGATTGGTTTTGTCAGTTTTTTTGACATAATAACACCAAGTATAACTGCTACAAAAATAAATATACCGGACAGTAAAATCAGAAATCGATTCAATGTTCCCAAAAGTCGGATTTCTCCATCTGTATAAGAATACGGTCCATAATATCCGATTGTCAGTTTTCCGGTCTGAACTCCATCTAATTCAAGCAAATATTCTTTTTCCTGATAGGAACCTTCAAATTTAATATAACGACTGTGCATATTACTTTCTGCATGTTGAAGTGTAAGCTGACATTCCTCTTCCTTATGTGTCCGGATATCCCAGTCTAATTCACCATCCAGCGTCTGAAGCCGTACCAAAAGGCCATTTTGTAAAGCTGCATTTCCAATAATTTCAACCCCTGTCGTTTCATATTTTTGTTTGTCTTTCTGATAAACTTCTTTCATTTGTTCAACGACAGTACGCATTTTTTCATCAAGCTGTTCTTTTGCATATCCGCTGAACACATTTTCCATGGAAACTGTATAAAATAGCGCCAGAGATAAAATAATAACAATGGAAATAAAAGAATACGAAAATATAAGCCTGCCTTTTATTGTTTTCATCTTTGCTCCTTATGGTACAAATTTATATCCAACACCATATATCGTAACAATATATTGTGGTGATTTTGGATCTGGTTCAATTTTCTGTCTGAGATATTTTATATAAGTATCAACACTTCTGTCATATCCATCAAATTCATCTTTCAAAGCAAAATCAATAATTTGCTCTCTCGTGAATGCACGTCCCGGTGATTTTACCAGCAATTCAAAAATATTGTATTCCGTAGGTGTAAGATGAAGTTCTTCATTATTCTTTTTTATACTGTGTGCCTGAAAATTAACATCTAAATAATCAGTTCCAATTTTCAATATTTCCGGCTGGCTTCTTTCCACCCGTCTTAATACTGCCTCCACCCTTGCAATAACATTTCTGGGACTGAATGGCTTTACAATATAGTCATCTGCACCGCATTGCAGTCCTGCGATCATGTCACTTTCATCCACTCTTGCAGTAAGCATAATAATCGGAATATCTTTTTTCTGATGGATAACCTGGCACACTTCTTCTCCCATAATATCTGGCAGCATTAAATCAAGCAGAATCAGATCTGGTGTCTCTGTTTCTGCCAGCTTTATGGCATTTCTTCCATCATAGGCGACAACGGTCAGATATCCGGCTTTTTCCAGATAAGCCTGAAGTACCTCTGTGATTTTTTTCTCGTCATCTACAATTAATATTTTTTTTGATTGTTTCATAAGTTCACCTTCCGTATATTTTTTATTTCACTTTAACGTTCTGTATTCTTGCATGGTAATCCTGTCATCCAGAATTTTAAGAATGATACCGGAAGCATATATGATTCTTTCCATATTTTTCTTTAATGCTCCTATCGTAAGGATATTCGTTTCTTTTTCAAAATCCACAAATTCTACACCATATATTTTTCGGATTTCCACACAGATCATTTGTGCAGATGTTCCGACTGGTAAATATAACAAGAAAAACCTTTTTTCCATTTTTCACACCCATTCATTAACACTCGAAAAACAGTGCATTTATAATTCGTTTTTTTGCCAAATGCACTGTTTCTCTATTTTATTCTGTCACAGAAATATTCCCGGATAATGCAGAATCATATAATTTCAGATCTACATTTCCATCCGCTGAATCGACAATATACATTTTCACAAGTGGAAGTATTTTATCCATTGTTTCCAGTAAAAGTCTGTATTTCGTTGTATCTTCCGAATATATTTTTGAATTATTTTTATATTCTGTCAGCATACTTAAAAACTTCTCAGTATCACCAGTTGCTTTTGCAATCTGTTCTTCTTTATATGCTTCCGCATTAGATATCAATGCACTTGCGTCCGCTCTGGCCTGAGGAATCAGACTGTTATAATATCCATTTGCTTCATTGATAGCTGTTTCTTTTTCTTCTTTTGCAGTTGTTACATCCAGAAATGCTGCTGATACTGTATCCGGCGGTACAATTTCCTGAATATTAAATGCTGTGATCTGAATTCCCGTATCATACCTGTTCAGTTCTTCCTGTGCAAATTTCAGTATCTCATTCTGTGCAGCAGTCTTTTCTGTACTTAAAATATCATCAACCGCTGTATTTGCCATCAGCCTGACAAGTGCTGCCTCGACACTGTATCTTACCAGCTGTTCATTATTTCCATTTACATTATAAAGAAATTTTGCTGCATCACTGACTTTATAATGAACAATTGCCTGTGTCGTTATAATATTTTCATCTCCTGTTAAAAGCTGAATCGCCTGTGGTTCTTCATCTGGCTGGTGAATATGTTCCGGCAGTGACATTCCAACATCTGCTCTTCGAACTTCTGAGACATTAACCTTCTGTACTTCATCTATTGGCCATGGAAGCCTGTAATGCAGACCTTCTCCTACAGACTGGCTGCTGATACTGCCAAATCTTCTTACAACAGCCTGTTCACCTGGATTTACTATATAAATTCCTGTCAGAAAATAGATTGCGACAATAGAAATCCCCATAATACCAATTATCTTTTTAGGATTAATATGTCCGAATGCACCCTTAAGATCTTTTACCACTTCATTTTCATGCGGCATTTTAATTTTCTTTAATCTGGAGCAGAATCTCTTTTTCTCAGGTTTTTGTGTTTCATCACTTTTTGAGGTGGATTTTATTCTTTTTAATGGTATTTTCATTCAGCATTCTCTCCTTCCGCCCCATCTGTGCTTCCACTTAAATATTTTAGTATCTCTGCTGTTGACGGCAAAATCAGTGTTGTGTTACCATCTATTGTTTTCTCATAAGTTTCCAGTGTACGGATAAATTCATAAAACTCAGGATCTTTTTGGTATGCTTCTCCATAAATCCGAATGGCCTCCGCATCACCTTCACCTTTAATCTGCTGTTCCTGCTGATATGCCTCCGCAAGAATCAGCTTTTGTTCTTTTTCTGCATCAGCACGTATTTTAGCTGCCTCTTCACTTCCTTCTGCTCTGTATTTCTGCGCCATCTGCTCACGTTCAGCACTCATTCTGTCATAAACACTCTGCTTGTTGGCTTCTGGAAAATTTAATACACGAATCTGTGCATCCACAACTTCAATGCCATATTCTGCTGCTTTTTCTTTGGCATAGGTAACAGCATCTGTTATCACCGTATCAAGCTGCAGTTCTTCTGCATTGGTATTTACCAGCTGGTCCAGATTGTACTTGCCAAGCTGGACACCCAGACTGGAAGAGAAAACATCTGTAAGTCTGGCTTCTGCTCCGATCTGATCTTTCACCGTTTTCAGATACAAAACAGGATCTGTTATTTTCCATGCTCCATAATAATCTAATGACACGCTTTTCTTATCTAATGTCAGAAGTTCTATGGAATTAGTCTGATATACCTGAACTCTCTTATCCAGCTTCTGCACAGACTGAACCGGATCTGGAAGTTTTACTTTCAGTCCAGGATTTTCACTTACATTTACAGGATTTCCGAATTGCGTTACAACTGCATATTCAGTTACATCCACTTTATATACCATTAAAGTTGCCACAAAAAGAATTGCTATAAGCCCCGTTCCGATTACTACTTGTTTAGGTATTTTTCTCAATTTGCATTATCCTCCTGGTTTCCTGAATTTGTATTATTTCCAATCCAAAGTTCTGCATTATTCACATTTACATCCGCACCAAGCAGAAGTTTCTGTGCATCCGGAAGTACTTTTTCCATCGCTTCCAGATATAAACGGAACTTTGTTACTTTTTTCGATTTAGAGTACGCATTTTCTTTTTGGGCAAATAAAGCAGCATCTCCTTTGGCTGTCTGAATTTTATCTTCTTTATAACTTTCAGCCTCTGACACAATCTTATATGCATCAGCATTTGCCTGTGGTACTATCGTATTTTTATAAGACAGTGCTTCATTTATGTAAATGCTCTTATCCTGCCTTGCAGTCGCAAGATCCTGAAAACTGGATAATACACTTTCAGGTGGATCAGCCTGGATAAGCTGAACATTCACAATCTCGATTCCTGAGTCACTCTTGTTTAATGTCTGACTGAGTGAATTCCTGGCAGCAGTTTCCATCTGTTCTTTACCATCTGTTAAAATATCATCTATTTTACTGGTTCCGACAATCTGGCGAATACTTGTTGACGCAGCTGACTGTATCAGGGTATCTATATTATTCACATTTAGTAAATATGCCGTTGCATCATTAATTCGATAAAGTGAACCCATTTGTCAAGACATTTTTTTAAAAAAATTAAGTTGGATTTCGGAAGGGATACTCCCATCCTTTTCTCCCTTGTTTACCCACTAAGTGTGGATATATGA
>NZ_JBQHUL010000045.1:0-20775 GCF_052065235.1 Blautia sp. HCP28S3_G10
CTGCATTTTTCGTCATCATAAAAAACACCGCCCTTCTGATATTTATTATATCAGAAAAGCGGTTCCAACAATAGCAAAACCCTGCAAAAGCAGGGCTTTGTCTACAGTCTGGAGGCTGCAGGAAGTTCCTGCAGCCTTGTTTTGGGGTGATGTGAAATTATCAGTATTTTCTCAGATATTCTTCTGCCTCTGCCTGGTTAAGGGAAAAGTATTTCATGAGTTTTTCACAGATCTGGCTGGGAGTCATCTGTAAGTCACGGAAACCGGCGATGAAGGCTTTTATGCCTTCAAGTCGTCCTTCAGAATGTCCTTCGGCCAGACCTGTAGCGCGTCCTTCGGCCAGACCTTTAGCCAGGCCTTCAGAACGTCCTTCGGCCAGTGCTTTGACACGCCCTTCGGCCAGCTCGTCAGCAAATAACATTTCCAGGGCTTCACACATCATAATTCTCACCTCCTGAAATTTTTGGTAGTTGGCACGTGTGATCACATCCATGACAGACTGGTAGAGAATGTCATTTTTGTGAGGATTATAATTATCGGCTATTTCCTCAATATCCCGGGTATCTGTTATGTCATTACGGAGATTGTAGAGCCAGAAATTTTTCTCTTTTGTAAGTTGCGGGAGAACAATCAGCTGCATGGTGAAAGGATCACCGGTAAGGTCATAGACCCCGGAATCTCGTTTATGTATCTGGATCTTGCGGAATACCCGAAGATGGCGGAGCATTTTTCTGGGATAATGACTGCAAATGAATGTCAACGTGATTTCTTCAGGATCAGGCTTTTTTTCGGCAGGCATGTCTGCCAGGAATTTACATGCATAAGAATATACTTTATAAAAGCTTCTGACAGTCATAAGATCATCCGGCGATTTGTATTCCACAAAGTTGTAGGTACGGAAAATCTGTGCCAGGTTACTGTGAAACTGAGCATTTTTATGTGAGCAGGTGATCAGCAGGTCACTGCGCATGGGCTGTTTTCCCAATAGGTATTCTCCTCTGAAATGTAGTTTATCAAGATCAGCATGCAGTTCGATCTCTGCAGCAGAACGAAAAGCAGTATGCCAGTCAAGATTAAAATCAGGAGTATTGCAAGAACATATCGTTCCTAAACTAAGTATAATATACCTCCTTGTGTATTTCAAGTTTTTTTGGAAAAAACCGGACGAACGTCCGTGAACGGTTAAAAGATGTTGCTGAATTGACAATTCATAGTATTTATGATAATAGCATATGTAACAGAATACAATAAAATTTCATCGTATTATTTTGGCATAAATCGACACTGACTGCTGTCTGTTTTTTGCAGTTACAGTAACCCGGTATGTGGAGGTCAGTTATGATAAGTGGAGAGAGAAAATGACAAGAAAATCGGAATCATTTCAGACACGCATGGTCTTTTGAGAAAAGAAGTTAAAGATATTTTAAAAACCTGTGACTGTATTTTGCATGCAGGCGATGTTGATCGACCTGAAATTCTGGATCAGTTGAGAGTACTGGGAAATATATATGTGGTCAGAGGTAATAATGATGGATCCTGGGCAGAAAAAATTTCACGCACTCTTCGTTTTGAGATTGCAGGGGTAAATTTTTTTATGGCCCATAATAAAAAAGATGTTGCATGGGATCTTGGCAGTGTGGAGATTGTAATAACCGGTCATACACATACGTATTCTGAAGAAATAAAAGACGGGCGCCTGTGGCTGAATCCCGGGAGCTGTGGAAGGAGCAGATTTGGAGGAGAAGTTACAATGGCTGTAATGGAGATAGACGAGGAGAAATATCAAATTTCAAAAATAATTCTAAAATAATTTTGTAAAGATATATGTCTGAACAAATTAGAACATATATTCGAATAAAAACCAAATGTACCGTTTTATTGGACATAAAATATGAGATACTCCATATATCAGAAAAAACGTTCGGAAAATATGTTCGATATAAGGAGAAAAATATGGTACATGTAACTGAAAAAAAGAAAGATAATGACAGAAAATTTTCAAGTTCTATGGCTATGCTGCTGGGAATTCTGGTAACAATGGAAATTATGGTGTTTGGGGCAATGTTGCTGAATGTGGATTTCCATTCAGCAGACAGGATTGCCGTAGTACTTGCATTTATGGTATTATATTCTGGTGTGGTGGCAGCGCTGACTGATAAATAGCATATTCACGAAAACTAAAAGCTGCTGTAAATAGTAGTATTTGGAGAAGTATATTATGCCGAAGTCATTCAATCAGAAAATAAAAATCCTGTATCTGATGAAGATGCTACAGGAAAAAACCGATAAAGATCATCCTGTGTCTGTAAATGATATTATTCAATATATGGACAGCTATGGAATCAGTGTGGAGAGAAAGACGGTTTATGATGATATCGAAACATTGAAACTATTTGGAATGAAAATTCAAAATCGAAGAGGCAAAAACGGAGGATATTATCTGGCTGAGCGTGAGCTTGGACTTGCTGAGCTGAAATTTCTGATGGATGCTGTGCAGTCATCACATTTTCTGACTCATAACCAGACAAGAGAGCTGCTGCGTAAACTGGAACATCTTACCAGTGTTGGTGAAGCGCGCAAACTGAAAAGTCAGATGGCTGCGGAAGTAGGGATAAAGTCGGTTAATGAAGCAGTGTATGAATGTATTGAAGGTATTTATGAAGGAATATCAGATAACAGACAGATAAGTTTTTATTATTGTGAATGGACCTTATCAAAAACTCTGAAACAGAAGCATAATGGAGAGAGGTACCGTGTGAGTCCATGGGAACTCATATGGAAAAACGAAAATTATTATATGCTTGGTCTTGATGAGAAGAGCGGAATAGTAAAGCATTATCGTATAGATAAAATGATGCATGTGACAGTAGAACAAAATAAACGCAATGGAGATGCAGTTTTCAGAAATTTTGATCTGAGCAGATTTTCAACCAGCACATTCGGAATGTTTGGAGGAAAAGAACAAAGTGTGCGAATGGAATTTGAAAACAGATTTGTCGGTGTTGTGTTGGATCGTTTTGGACAGGAAGTTATGCTGATTCCAAAAGATGAGGGACATTTTTCGGTTCAGACCAGAATCAGTGTCAGTACACAGTTTTTTGGCTGGCTGGCAGGGCTGGGAACCGGAGCAGTCATTGTGTCCCCGGAGAACATCCGCGGAGAATATATTTCTTTTTTAAAGAAAACATTAGCAAATTATGGAGAAAGTATATGACAGTAAAATCAAAATTATTGGGGCTGCTGGAGCAGCAGAAGGGAAACGTATTATCTGGTGAAAAACTGGCAGAGGAACTGAGCTGCACCAGAGCGGCTATATGGAAAGCTGTAAAATCCCTGAGAGAAGAAGGATACATTATTGAAGCAGGACAAAATAAGGGCTATATGCTGGTGAAAGACAGTCACCGTCTTTCATGTGAGGCAATACAGCCCTTTTTAAATTTAAAAGAAGTATATATGCAGGTATATCCGGAAATAGATTCCACGAATAAAGCAGCAAAACAGGCGGCTGTTAATGGGATAGCTGAACACGGGAGCTTTGTGCTGGCTGCCAGACAGACAGCGGGACGTGGCAGACGTGGCAGAAGCTTTTATTCACCGGAAGATGCCGGGATATATCTCAGCGTGATTCTGGAACCACGGGGAAATCTTCAGGAAAATCTTCTACTGACGGCAGAAGCAGCAGTTGCTGTATATAAGGCAGTAAAAGAAGTGACAGGTATCGAACTGGATATTAAATGGGTAAATGACCTATACTATCATGGAAAAAAAGTCTGTGGAATTCTGACAGAGGCTATTACAGATTTCGAAAGTGGAAATATTGAGTTTGCAATAGTGGGAATCGGACTGAATCTGTATGAAACCGCTGAAGGATATCCGGAAGAGCTTCAGGGGATAGCTGGAGGGTTGTTTACTGACAGAGACAATGCTTCAGAGCTTGACCGCAACAGGCTTGTAGCTGCAATCATAAATAATCTGCTGATTGAAACACAGGAAATACAGCTTCCGAAAGAATATATTGATCAAAATATTGTACCCGGAAAAAAGATACAGATCAGGGATGGCAAATATGTAAGAGAAGCTCAGGCGCTGGAAATATGTCAGAATGGAAGACTGAAAGTCAGAGAGATGGATGGTACGGAGTCTATGCTGTCGTATGGCGAAATTTCAATCATAATATAATAGGAAGTTATATTAAATATAATTGTGAATAATGCATAATTTGATTTTTCATTGTTGGACAATATGGTGAAAATGAATATTGACTTTTTTTTATCAAGGTGACAAAATGAATTAACAAATGGCAGACCGGTCTTACCAATATGGGCACCGATCGAGAGAAAAGGAGGGAGAACGACGGGAAATTTATCAGCCACATTGGCGGAAGAGCTTGAAAGTAAAACAGCGTTCACCATACCGGTTTTTGGTGGTATACCTGTTGCTGAGAGCGTAGTTGTGACCTGGGTGATCATGGCGGTTCTGGTAATCATTTCTCTGATACTGGTCCGAAATTTAAGTGTCGAGAATCCAGGCAAGAAACAGCTTCTTCTGGAATCCGGAGTCAGTTTTCTTCAGAATTTCTTTATGGGAATTCTTGGAGAAGAGGGAAAACGATATGTTCCCTATCTGATGTCCACTGTTGTCTATATCGGAATAGCCAATATTGCTGGTGTGTTTGGCTTCACGCCACCGACAAAGGATATGAATGTCACTATAGCACTGGCATTGATGAGCATTATTCTGATCGAGTATTCGGGATTCCACAAGAGAGGTACAAAGGGCTTTTTACACAGTTTTGTTGAGCCGGTCCCGATTATGCTTCCGATTAATATTCTGGAGTTGGCAATCAGACCTACTTCTCTTTGTATGCGACTGTTTGGTAATGTTCTGGGTAGTTTCGTTGTAATGAAACTTCTGGAATTTATCTGCCCGGCAATTTTGCCTATACCATTCAGTCTGTATTTTGATTTCTTTGATGGATTTATACAGGCATATGTATTTGTATTCTTAACATCTCTGTTCATCAAAGAGGCAATTGAATGAAAAATAATAAAAAAACTTGTTATCACAGGAGGAAAAAATTATGTTAATCGCAATTGGTGCAGCTATCGCAGTTCTTACAGGTATTGGAGCAGGTATTGGTATTGGAATGGCAACTTCCAAGGCAGTTGAAGCTATTGCAAGACAGCCTGAAGCAGAAAGCAAGATCAGCAAGAACCTGCTGCTGGGTTGTGCTCTTGCCGAAGCAACAGCTATTTATGGTTTCGTTATCGGACTTCTGATCATCATCATGCTGGGCTAAGAGAACAAGGTTAATATATTCGATATTAAGAGAGGCAGGTGGACCAGGTGATAAAAATTGACATCAACCTTGTCTTTACGATCATTAACCTGTTGGTTCTTTATGTATTGATGAAGAAATTTTTATTCGGACCGATCATTAAAGTGATGGACGAAAGAAAGGCTATGATCGATCAGCAGTTTGCGGGAGCAAAAGAAATGGAAGACAATGCCAGAGTACTTCAGAGTAAATATGAAAACGCACTGAAGTCAGCGAAGGACGAGTCTTACCAGATTATGGAACAGGCCAGAAAAGAGGCAAAGATTCAGACAGAGCGTACGGTAGAAGAAACCGCTGCAAGAGTAGATGCAATGCTGGCAAAAGCGCAGGACGATATCAGAACGGAGCGTGAGAATGCCATGCGTCAGATGCAGGGCGATGTAGCCGCTCTGGCAATGGAAGCAGCCGCAAAAATCGTTGGTAAAAATAATGGTGCAGATCAGGATTTATCCTTATATGACCAATTTTTAGAAGAAGCAGGTGATCCCGATGACAGTGACCGCCGTTAATTATGCAAAAGTTCTGAAAGAGCTTTCTGTTTCTGAAAAATCTATTCAGGACACAAGAGAAATATTCCGGGAGGTTCGAGAGCTCACAGAGAGCCTGGAGAATCCGCTGGTGCCGTTCGAAAGTAAAAGCAGGATTATTGACAGAGTAATACCAGAAGATATGAAAAACTTTGTCAAAGTCGTTTGCAAACATCATGAAACAGGACTTCTGAAAGAAATTTTTGAAGATTATGATGAACTGTGCAGGAAACAGGCGGGAATCACGAAAGCAGTTATGTGGTATGTGACCCTGCCAAAGCCGGAGCAGCTTGAAGGCATCAAAGCATTTCTGTGCCGTGAATTTCAGGTGCAGAAAGCCGAAATAGAAATGAAAGAAGATAAAAGCCTGATTGGAGGATTTATACTTCAGGCAGGTGGACGTGAGTATGACTGGAGCCTGCGGGGACGCTACCGCAAGCTGGAACAGAAATTAACCCGGAGGTGAACACGTTGAGTGCTATCAATCCAGATGAGATTATTTCCATTCTGAAAGAAGAAATAACAAATTATGATGAAATCAGCCAGAACCAGGAAGTAGGAACAGTCATTTCCGTAGGAGATGGAATTGCAACAGTCTATGGAATTGACCATGCTATGTATGGCGAGGTTGTAGTTTTTGAAAACGGACTTAAGGGAATGGTTCAGGATATCCGTACGAACAGTATGGGTTGCATTCTGTTTGGAAAAGATACTGGAATCAGAGAAGGTACAAAGGTAACAAGGACAGGTAAACAGGCCGGTATTCCTGTTGGTGCAGGTTTTATTGGCAGGATTGTTGATGCTCTTGGAGCACCAATCGATGGAAAAGGTGATATTAAAGAAGAAGGATATCGTCCGGTAGAAAATCCGGCACCTGGAATTATCGACCGTAAATCAGTAACTGTCCCATTGGAAACAGGTATTCTTTCCCTTGATTCCATGTTCCCTATTGGACGTGGTCAGCGAGAACTGATTATCGGTGACAGACAGACAGGTAAGACATCTCTTGCAATAGATACGATTCTGAACCAGAAAGGCAAAGATGTTATCTGTATTTATGTGGCAATCGGACAGAAGGCTTCTACCGTAGCCAAGGTAGTATCCAATCTTGAAAAATATGGTGCAATGGAATATACAACTGTATTCTCCTCTACAGCAAGTGACTGTGCACCACTTCAGTATATTGCGCCATATGCAGGAACAGCTCTTGCAGAGTTCTTTATGTATCAGGGCAAAGATGTACTGATCGTATATGATGATCTTTCCAAGCACGCAGTTGCATATCGTGCGCTGTCTCTGCTTCTTGAGCGTTCTCCAGGACGAGAAGCTTATCCGGGAGATGTATTTTACCTTCATTCCAGACTTCTGGAACGTTCCAGCCGCCTGAATGAAGAAGCAGGTGGAGGATCAATCACTGCCCTTCCTATTATTGAGACTCAGGCAGGAGATGTATCAGCATATATTCCGACCAATGTAATATCCATTACAGATGGACAGATCTTCCTGGAAAGTGATCTGTTCTTCTCAGGTATGCGACCGGCAGTTAATGTAGGACTTTCTGTATCACGAGTAGGTGGTGCTGCACAGACAAAGGCAATGAAGAAAGCTTCCGGAAGTGTGCGTATCGATCTTGCTCAGTATCGTGAGATGGAAGTATTTACACAGTTCAGTTCAGATCTTGATGATGCTACAAAGGCACAGCTTGCATATGGTGGCTGTCTTATGGAACTTCTGAAACAGCCATTGTGTCATCCTCTTACTCTTCATCAGCAGGTAATCACTTTGTGGACAGCAACCCACAAAAAGATGGTTCATGTAGATAAGAAAAATGTAAAGAAATATCAGATGGACATGCTTGAATATTTTGAAAATGCATATCCGGAAATCGGAAGAGAAATCGAAGAGACAAAGCAGCTCAGTGATGAACTGGGAGAAAAGATCCTTCAGGTTGCAGACGAATTCAAAGACCGTGCAGCTGCAAAGTGATTTGGGATAGGAGGAACTTATGGCAAATGCAAGAGAAATAAAGAGCAGGATAAACAGTGTCCAGGACACTATGAAAATCACTAATGCCATGTATATGATTTCCTCTTCCAAGATGAAAAAAGCCAAAAAGATACTGTCGGATACAGAACCTTATTTCTATAATATGCAGGGAGCTATTGCACGAATACTGAGACACATTCCAGATACGGAGCATCCGTTTTTCAGTGTACGTCATCTGATCCCGCAGGAAGAACGTAAAGTTGCAACGATTGTTGTTACCGGCGATAAGGGAATGGCAGGAGCATACAACCATAATATTACCAAAATGACAGAAGAGTTTATGGAAAAAACACCAGGTTATCATAAACTTTATGTCCTTGGTATGGTTGGACGACAGTATTTTGATAAAAAAGACGTAGACATGGATGGAAGTTTCCGTTACACAGTACAGAAACCGACCATGCATCGAGCGAGACTGATCAGTGAGGAAATTGTAAGAAGTTTTCTTGAAAGAGAAGTAGATGAGGTGCATATTATTTACACACAGATGCAGAATGCAGTTGTGATGGAACCTGTAAATATGCAGCTTCTTCCCCTGAAGAAAACAAGTTTTTCACCACTTCAGATTCCGGCAGAAGTTCATCAGGAAGAAATCGAGATGTTTCCGTCAGCAGAAGGTGTGCTGGACATTATGATTCCAAACTATCTGACAGGTGTTATTTATGGTTGTCTGGTTGAAGCCTACGCCAGTGAGAATAATGCCAGAATGACAGCTATGCAGTCATCAACAGACAGTGCGAAGAAGATGCTGCAGGAATTGTCAATTCAGTATAACAGAGCCCGTCAGGCAGCAATTACACAGGAGATCACTGAGGTTTGCAGTGGTGCGAAGGCTCAGAGAAGGAAGTGACGATGATGAATAAAGGTAAGATTGTACAGGTCATGGGACCTGTTGTAGATGTTGTTTTTGAAGATGGACAGCTTCCTGATATCAAGGATGCCCTGGAAGTAGAAAACAATGGAAAAAGATGCGTGATGGAAGTCTCACAGCACCTGGGAAATAATGTGGTACGCTGCATTATGTTAAGTGCCAGTGAGGGACTTCAGAGAGACCGTGAAGTTATCGCAACAGGAAGCGGCATTAAAGTTCCGGTTGGTGACTGTACACTGGGAAGATTGTTTAATGTTCTCGGAGATACAGTAGATGGTGGCGAAAGCCTGGAAGATGCAGAACATTGGGTAATTCACAGAGATCCACCTTCTTTTGAAGAACAGAAGCCTGCTGTTGAAATTCTTGAAACAGGAATTAAGGTTATCGATCTTCTTGCCCCATATGCCAAAGGTGGTAAGATTGGTCTGTTCGGTGGTGCCGGTGTAGGCAAAACTGTCCTCATTCAGGAGCTTATCCAGAATGTTGCTACAGAACATGGTGGATATTCTATTTTCACAGGTGTTGGAGAACGTTCCCGTGAAGGAAATGACCTTTGGAGTGAGATGAAGGAATCAGGTGTCCTTGAAAAAACAGCCCTGGTATTTGGACAGATGAATGAGCCGCCGGGATCACGTATGCGTGTTGCGGAAACAGGTCTGACAATGGCCGAATATTTCCGTGATACAGAGCACAGAGATGTACTTCTTTTTATTGATAATATTTTCCGTTTTGTACAGGCTGGTTCCGAAGTTTCCGCATTACTTGGCCGTATGCCTTCAGCAGTTGGTTATCAGCCAACTCTGGCGAATGAAATGGGTGAACTTCAGGAACGAATCGCTTCTACAAAATCCGGATCAGTAACATCTGTTCAGGCTGTTTATGTACCTGCCGATGACCTGACTGACCCGGCACCGGCAACAACATTTGCACATCTGGATGCTACAACTGTACTGTCCAGAAAAATTGTTGAACAGGGTATTTATCCGGCCGTTGATCCGCTGGAATCTACATCACGTATTCTGGAAGCAGATGTTGTTGGAGAAGAGCATTATGAAGTTGCACGTAAAGTTCAGGAAATTCTTCAGAAGTACAAAGAGCTGCAGGATATTATATCCATTCTTGGTATGGAAGAACTTTCAGATGAAGATAAAAATACTGTTTTCCGTGCAAGAAAGATTCAGAAATTCCTGTCCCAGCCATTCCATGTAGCTGAGAACTTCACAGGTATTCCTGGAAAATATGTTCCACTGAAAGAGACCATCAGAGGATTTAAAATGATCATCAACGGTGAGATGGATCAGTATCCGGAAAATGCTTTCTTTAATGTCGGAACAATTGATGAAGTAATTGAAAAAGCAAAAACTCTTGAGCAATAAGCAGGAGGGTGAAGCTTATGGAAAGTACATTCGGTCTTGAAATATATGCAGCTAACAGGCTGTTTTACGCAGGAAGAGCAAGGTCACTGATCATTCCGGCAGAAGATGGACAGAAAGAATTTCTTGCACATCATGTGGATATGATATGTGCGATTGTTCCGGGAGAAATGCGTTATGAGGATGCAGAAGGAAACTGGCAGACAACAGCTGTAAGTTCTGGATTTGTTGAAATGATTAATAATCGTGTGAAACTGTTTTGCCTGACTGTGGAGCGTCCGGAAGAAATTGATGTCCGCAGGGCTGCGGAAGCAAAAGACCGGGCAGAAGAGCAACTGCGTCAGAAACAGAGTATTCTGGAATATCACAGAAGTCAGATGGCGCTGGCGAGAGCTATGACCCGTCTTCGTGTCACAAAAGAATTGAAGTAATCGAAAAGGCAGATAATGCATTGGCATGTCTGCCTTTTTCTGTTCATGAGGGAAAAGCTGTGTTATACTGAAAAACAGAATAACCGATTATTTACAGAAACAGCAGGAGAAAGAAGGATGGCATTATGAGTGAGACAAAAAAACTTTATTATGAGGATGTTTACCAGAAAGAATTTACTGCTACAGTACAGGAGTGCAGAGAACTGAAAGATGGATATGGAATTATTCTTGATCAGACTGCTTTTTATCCTGAGGGAGGCGGTCAGCCCTGTGATTTTGGTACATTAAATGATATTCCGGTCACCGATGTGCAGGAAGAGGGAGAAGTGATCGTTCACCATACAGAAAAGGCAATAGAAGTGGGACAGGAAATAAAGGGAAAGATAGACTGGGAACGACGTTTTGATCTGATGCAGCAGCATTCCGGCGAACACATTGTAAGTGGTCTGATCCATGAAGCCTATGGTTATAATAACGTAGGATTTCATATGGGAAGTGATGTAATAACAGTAGATCTCAGTGGAGTTCTTACAGAAAAGCAGCTTCAGGAAATTGAAGAAGAAACAAACCGTAAAATCTGGGAAAATACAGCTGTGGAAGTTTTTTATCCATCTGAGGAAGAACTTGAAACACTGTCTTACAGAAGCAAAAAGGAACTGACCGGACAGGTACGCCTTGTTCGTTTTCCGGGTTCGGACCTCTGTGCCTGCTGTGGTACACATGTGACTCATACTGGTGAAATTGGAGCAGTGAAGATCCTCACAGTAGAAAATTTTCGTGAAGGTGTGAGAGTTACCATGATCTGTGGAAAACGTGTACTTGACTATCTGAATATGGTCAATGATCAGAATCATCAGATTTCGGTTAAACTCTCTGCTAAAACAGAAGAGACAGCCGCTGCTGTAGAACGTCTTCAGGATGAAAATTTCCGTCTGAAGGGAAAACTCATGCATATGGTGGATGAGTTGAGCGAAACAGAGGCACAGCGTTATGAGGATGCCGGAAGTGTGCTTGCTTTTCATGAAGGACTGGAAGCAGATCAGGTGCGTAAGATGGCTGATGCGATTATGCAGAAATGTTCCGGCTGCTGTGCTGTATTTTCCAGAAATGAAGATGGAAGTTACAAATATGCAATGGGAGAACTGAATGGGGATCTCCGTCAGTTTACGAAAGATATGAATGCAGCTCTGAATGGAAGAGGCGGCGGGAAACCGTTCTTTGTACAGGGATCTGTGAAGGCAACAGAAGAAGAAATCCGCCAGTTTTTCCGTCAGTAAAGAGGTGCAGAAGAAATGTTTGGAGAATGCCATGCGCATGTATTTATGAATGGTTATGATTATCACAGAGCTGTTGAGGATCACAGAAAGTCTGTGAATGAGACAGCAATCCGTCAGTGCCTCAAGGCATACCAGGAGAACAACGTTTCTTTTTTACGAGAGGGAGGAGATCCATATGGTGCATCCAGGCTGGCACGGAGTCTGGCACCGGAGTATGGAATAGATTATCGTACACCCATATTTGCCATACATAAAGAAGGCCACTACGGGGCAATTGTCGGCAGAGGGTTTTCTACTATGAAAGAATTTTATCAGAGGGTCTGTGAAGCTCGTGATGAAGGGGCCGATTTTATAAAAATCATGACAACCGGTCTTCTTGATTTTAATGATCACGGGAAAGTAACAGGAACTCCGCTGGATAAAAAAGAAGTGAAAGAAATGGTACATATTGCTCATGAGGAAGGCTTTGCAGTAATGAGTCATACAAATGGCGTTTATGGTGCGCAGGCTGCATTAGAGGCAGGCGTGGACAGCCTGGAACATGGAAATTATATGGATGAAGAAACAATTTCCATGCTTGCCGAGAGTAATACGGTGTGGGTACCTACGCTGGTTACTGTGAGAAATCTTCTGGGAGATGGGAGATATGGAGATAAAATTCTGAAACCGATAATCTGCAAGGCTGAAGAGAATCTGAAACTTGCATTTGATAAAAAAGCCAGGGTTGCGCTTGGAAGTGATGCAGGAGCATACAGAGTAATGCATGGTATCGGTATCGGTCAGGAATATCAGGCATTTCTGAAAATCCTTGGCGATACCGATGAAGTTAAAAACTGGATGAAGAATGGTGAAAACGAAATTAAAAAGCGTTTCAGGCATCCTCAATCTTAAGGGCAGTATAGATATTAGAGGTACGACAGTCTGCCGGGTTAAAGTAAATTTTTACAGAACTTCCGGTAAGAAGACCACCGGTAGAAGTGTTTGTCACACCTTCTGTATAACATGTGATATACATACCATCATAAGTAAGAAGAGTGATGGTATTGGAAGTAGAAGCAGTAATATCTCCGGTTACGCTGAAAGAAGGACTTCGGTTGCGGGAACTTTCCGGTGTTTCTCCCGTAATACCGAGAAGCGTAATTCCGTCCAGTGTACTTCCGTTAAAATCACCCGTATAAGTAATAGTTACATGAGAACCAATAGATGTTCCACCGTTAAAGTAACAGGGAATTCCTGCCATATTCAGTTGCAGTATTGTGCTGGTGTTGTCGATTGCAACTGTCAGGGAATTCAGTTGTATATTCTGGATGACGGCGCGCATCTGGTTCTCTTTTTTTGTTTCCTGTCCCTCTACAGGGGCTGGTGTAGGTGTCGGAGATGGAACAGCCAGAGGATCGATATCTGAAATGCTGAAAATTCTGGTATGAGTGCCGTCCAGTGCATTGGGGTTATCTGGTGAACTGACAAAATTTCCCTTATAATGCAGGTAAACAGGAGTATTTGTCTGAATCCCGCTCTGATAATATTGCTCTGTACCGGTTATTGGACAGGTAATGATCTGATTATCACCTGTTTTTATAACCGCAGAATTGGAAGTCAGATTCTGAAGCTGTCCCTGAACAGTATTTTCTTCTATTGTATTGTTCTGGTGATAATCATCTACAACTTTCAGGGCTTTCACAGTACTGGTGTCAGTATCCTGAAGCTGTCCCTGATATATCACACAGACACTGGCACCGGCAAGCAGTCCGTCCTGACATTCAACAGTTGCCTGCGAAATATCAAAAGTGTAGGAGGCAGAGTCGCTGGAAACAGTAACCTGATTACCATTAAAATCCTGCAGTATTCCTCGAATTTCGTCCATATATACACGGTTGCTTTCTGAAGGAGCATTCTGTGTTTCTTCTGTATCACCGGTGGAAATATACTGATCGACAAGATCGCCGGCACTGCATCCGCTGAAAGTAAGACTCAGGCTGATACAGAAAAAGAATGCGAGTGCTTTTTTCATAATTCGACTCCGTTCTGCCGGGGTTGAACCCGGAACCAATAAGTATAAAAATATTTGAACCCAAGAGAAGAATAAAGATTCTGAGCAGGAGTATTTCCTTTAACTACCTGCAGATAGGCGTTTTCAGCGCCTTTTTTTGCGCCTTCTTTCAGAAGAGAGGTGCATATCTGACGGGCAAAACCATGTCCGCGGTACTTTTCTTTTACATGGATTGCATAAATTCCAATGTAATCTCTGTCAAGTATGCCAAGACCTGTTGCAATGATCTTACCGTCTTTCCAGATGGACGCACAGACAGTTTCTTTCGGGATTGCCCTGTACATGGAAGGAACGACTGCTCTGTGGATAGGGTTAGTCATGCCTTTCAGATCAAAAAGGCTTGTGATCCAGATGTCGGGAATCTCATCTGTCAGTGTCACATTAGGACAGGATACAGACAGATCTGCCTCAGAAAGGCTGACGGTCATGACTTCAGTAGTGTGCTGAATGTCATAGCCTCTGTTTTCAAGAGTATAGTCAAAATCCGGAGATACCAGTGGGCTGATCTTGAAAATTGCAGGTGAGCCAAGTCTTTTGTATACATTCTCGCAGTAAGATACTTTTTCGCGCCAGGAAAGAGTTGAAGTTCCGAACTGTTCTACGCTGTTGGTTCTGTGTGTGTAGAAATAAGAAAAGCGCAGAATCCATCCGTCATAAAGTTCCATCTTATGTGACGGCCATGCATTTAATGACATATCTTCTATTTTTTTGATTTTTTTTTCCATGAAAAAGCCTCCTGTATGCTGTATCCTCTGCAATGAGAAGAAGTAACTTTCATTATACCGAAGAGAAATGAAATGTGCAAGTAACTGTTCACAGGTAATATCCCGCGAGGTGTTTTGCCATGAATATGGCAAAATCCCGAGACATGCAGGGCAAAATCCCATCACCGAAGGTGATTTGGAATGGATTTTGACCAAGTTGCTGTGAACGGAGTGAACAGTAACATGTGCAAGTAACTGTGAAAGTTGTTGAAATCAGCTGTCCGAATTTGACGAACGAATTTTCTTTACAAAGCCTTATGTGCCTCCTATAATAAGACTCACCAGAAGTCATCTGGTATTCCTAACCGTCAGGTCAGACGGACTTATCCCATTTAGTATTTAACTTAATTCAGAAAGGAGGAGGAGAACATTTACTGTTGACCGAATTGTATTACTCACCATTGCCGGAGTAGCTGTTGTTATGGATCTGTATCAGATGCAGATAAAAAACAGCTGGATTGCGTGTTCCCTTCTGGCAGGTTTTGTGTTACAGCTGTTTCGGAATAATATGAACGGAATTTCCAGCTTTCTGGCAGGAGGAACGCTGCCGGTTCTGATACTTGGAAGTCTGTTCTGGTTTCGGATGCTGGGACCGGGGGACATCAAACTGTTCTGCGCACTTGGGGGAATAATGGGTCCCACAGTTGTCTGTAAATGCATCTGGTATGCATTTCTTTCAGGAGCAGGAATTTCACTGGCAGTGCTGATCTCAAGCGGAGAAGCAGGGAACAGAATACAGTATCTGACCGGATATATAAATGCTTATATCAGGACAGGAAAAAAGAAACCCTATTATCGAAAGGGAACAGCTGTGGAGAATATTCATTTTACTGTTCCTGTGTTTATGAGTGTGATGTTGTATGCAGGAGGTATATATTGAAAAAACAGATTTTTGCAGTTTGTGACCTTGAAGAAGAATATGCTCGGAATTTTATGGAGTATCTGAACCAGAAAAAGAATCTTCCATTTGAAGTACAGGCTTTTACAAATGTAGAAAGCCTTCTGGCTTACGGCAGCGAAAATCATATTGAGTTGCTGCTGATTTCTGCCCAGGCCATGTGCAGAGAAGTGGAAGAACTAAATACAGGAAAGACTATGATACTTACAGAAGGAACAAAGCCAGAAGAATTTGACGCATATGCGGGAGTATATAAATATCAGGCTTCCTCTGACATTATAAGAGAAGTTATGGCATGTTATGGTGAAAGCAGGATTCTTTTGCCGCAGCAGGTACCTGCTCTGAAGAAAACAACGGAGATACTGGGTGTATATTCGCCTGTCGGGCGCTGCCTTCAGACATCTTTTGCACTTACCCTGGGACAGATTCTGGGGCGGGAAAAGTCCGTATTGTATCTGAATATGGAGGAATATGCAGGGTTTGAGGAACTTCTGGGAAGAACTTTTCATGGGACGCTCAGTGATCTTCTGTACTATGCAAGGCAGGAAGAAACGAATCTTATGGTACAGCTTAACGGGATCGTACAGAGTATGGGGCATCTGGATTTTATACCGCCCGTACAGTTTCCGGAAGATATACGACAGACGTCATTTGAAGAATGGGAAGGATTTCTGAAAGAGCTTGTTCTTCACAGTTCGTATGAAATAATTATTCTGGATATTGGAAACGGGATTGATGAATTGTTCCGACTTCTGGATATGTGCAGCAGAATCTATATGCCTGTGCGTTCAGATATGATGTCTAGGTGCAAAACAGAACAATACGAAAACATGCTGCGTATGAGAGACTGGGGACAGATACTGGCAAAAACAGTAAAAATGCACCTTCATCTGAAAATGGGAGATCTGAAGGGAACGGCTTTTGTGGAGCAGCTGGTGTGGAGCGAACTTGGAGATTATATCAGAGAAATGATCAGGAAAGGAGAAATATGAGCAAAGAAACATTTCAGGAGCTTCGCAGTCTTCTTATGGAAAAACTGGATCTTGCCAGAGAATTATCTGATAAAGAAATACTGGAACAGATTGATGAACTGATTCTTACGGGAATGAGAGATTCCTGTCTTTCGTTGAAAGAAAAGGTTCAGCTCCGGCAGGAATTATTTCATTCTGTACGAAAACTTGATGTTCTTCAGGAACTGATCGAAGATGAGACAGTGACAGAAATTATGGTAAATGGACCGGAAGATATTTTTGTGGAACGTAAGGGCAAGCTGAAAAAATGGGATAAATGTTTTACTTCCAGAGCAAAACTGGAGGATGTGATTCAGCAGATTGTTGGAAGATGTAACAGAGTGGTCAACGAATCAATGCCTATAGTGGATGCCCGTCTGGAAAACGGTGCCAGAGTAAATGCGGTGATTCGTCCGGTTGCACTGAATGGTCCGATTCTTACGATTCGAAGATTTCCGGATACACCGATAACAATGGAAAAACTGATTTCACTTGGGAGTATTCCTGCGGAATGTGCAGAGTTTCTGGAAAAACTGGTAAAAGCAAGATATTCCATGATTATAGGAGGTGGAACCGGAAGTGGCAAAACCACGTTTCTTGGAGCACTGTCAAATTATATTCCATCTGATGAAAGACTGATCACGATTGAGGATAATGCAGAACTTAAGATACAGGGAATTGCCAATCTGGTGAGACTGGAAGCCAAAATGGCAAATGTGGAAGGTGCTTCAGAAATAACAATTCGTGATCTGATAAAGACAGCCCTCAGAATGCGCCCTGACAGAATTGTTGTAGGAGAAGTCAGAGGCGGCGAAGCAGTTGATATGCTGCAGGCACTGAATACAGGGCACGAGGGAAGTCTGAGCACTGCACATGCAAACTCGGCAAAAGATATGCTCTCCAGACTTGAGACTATGACTCTTATGGGAGTAGAGCTTCCTCTTGAAGCAATAAGAAGGCAGATTGCGTCAGGTGTGGATATTCTGATACATCTCGGCAGAATGCGGGACAAAAGTCGTAAAGTGCTGGAAATAACTGAAGTATGCGGCTTTGAGGAACATGAAATCAGAACAAGAACATTATATCAGTGGCAGGAAGGAAGAGGGCTGGTGCAGACGGCTTCTCTTAAGAACAGGGAAAAACTGATCAGGGCAGGGGTGAGCATATGAAGGAAAATTACGGAGAATATCGGTTTTCCGGGAGAGAAGTTCTGAAATACCTTGTACAGTGCCTGGTCATCTGTGGAATTCTGGACTATCTGTTTTATCAGAATCAGTGGCTGATGATTCTTTCAATCCCGATATCAGTAATCTGGTTGAAAATCAGAAAAAAGCAGCTTATCAGAGAGCGGAAGAAAAATCTGAATTATCAGTTTAAAGATGCACTGAATTCTCTGAGTGTTGCAGTTCAGGCAGGATATTCTGTTGAAAATGCTGTAGCTGCATGTGCCAGAGACCTGGAAAGGCTTTATTCTGTGGATTCAGATATTCTCAGAGAGTTTCATTATATGGAAAGTCAGCTGAAGATCAGCGTCCCTGTAGAAGAACTGTTTCTCAGCCTTGGAAAAAGATGTCAGATTGAAGATGTGGAAAATTTTGCAGCAGTGTTTTTTGCTGCAAAAAGAACTGGTGGCGATATGGTAAAGATCATACAGACATCTGCCAGAATGCTTGGAGATAAAATCGATGTAAAAAGAGAAATAGAGTCTACTCTTGCGGCCAAAAAGGCAGAACAAATGATCATGAGTTTCATGCCGGCAGGAATTATTTTTTATCTGAAACTGACTTCACCGGGATTCTTAAATGTGTTGTATGGGAATCTTTTTGGAATCTGTGCAATGACATTATGTCTTGGAATTTACGGGACTTCTTACTGGCTGGGATGCAAAATTGTAGATATTGAGGTCTGATAAAATATGTGGATACACATTGTGATTTTTATAATGGCTGTTGGAGTTGTGCTGGTCTGGAAGGCAGGATGGATACGACTGGAGGGGCTGGCAGATAAAAAAAGCATGCAGTTATTTTTTCTGGTTGCAGTCTGCGGAAATATTCTTGGCATGATGCTGACTCTGACACAGGGAATGACGGAAGTTTATCCTGAGCATCCCAGAATAAAAAAAGAAACTTCCGGTGCATATACTGAAGAGTTTCAGCTGTCAGTAGATGGAGAGGAACCGGAAACGCTGCAGGTACAGATACCGGAAAAAGAAACAGCACAGAATGATACTGCAACTGAAATGGAAGAACCGGAAACTCCGGAGAAAACCAGAGAGAAAGAACTTCTGGAAGAAATTGCCAGATACAATGAACAGAAACAGGATCCGGATTATTATTATCTTCCAGATCAGTGGAATGGAAAGAAACTGGAATGGCAGAAACCGGGAGACAGCTCCGGGTCAATGATTGCAGCGCTGGCCTTTTTTGCAGCTTTTGTGATCATGTTGAAAAAAGCAAGAGAAACGCAGCAGGAACTGGCAAAGCGTTCAGAACAGCTTCTGACAGATTATCCTTCACTGATTATGAAATTTACACTTCTGGTGCAGGCAGGAATGACCGCAAGAAGGGCATTTCAGAAAATAGGATCAGATTATCTGAAAAACCGTCCAAAAACAGAAAGATATGCATATGAAGCGATAGTTATAGCCTGCCATGAAATGGAGAGTGGTGTTGCGGAGCTGGAAGCATACAGGAGATTTGGAGAACGGTGTGGACAGATAAAGTATAAAACATTTTCGACGCTTCTTATCCAGAATCTGCAGAAAGGAAGCAGAAGAATGGCAGAAATGCTGGAGCGGGAGGCACTGGAAGCCTGGGAAGAACGTAAAAGAAAGGCAAGAGTTCTGGGAGAGGCGGCAGCGACAAAACTGCTGGTGCCGATGATCATGATGCTGGCGGTGGTGATGGCTGTTGTTATGATTCCTGCATTTTTGTCTTTCTACGGTTAAACAATGAAATGGAGGTAAAGGAATGGGAAATTTTTTGAAGACAGCAGAAGAATTTGTACATGAAGAAGATGCAGTTGGAGTTGTTGAAATTATTTTGATATTGGTGGGAATATTCACCCCTTATTATAGGGTGGGTATAAGGTGTATGGCGTAAGAATATGTGGATAAATAGTACGATAAATACAGGGAAAGGTGGAAAGTGTGCATGGCGTACATGGAAAAAGGGGATAGTAGCGAAGTTGTCCTAGTCGGGTACTATAATGTCTTATTCTACTTAATTTTCAAAGTCGGTTCGGAAGAATACAAAAAGAATATTCTTATTAATCGGATAAATAGTGGAGAAAAAATGTTGATGAGAGATATTTATGAATGGTGCCAGAAACAGCAAGTACCTTTGAAAATGAAATATATTTATAGAAAAGATTTTTCACTTATGGCGAATTTGTGGAACTTTTATTCTTTCTGCAGATTTAAGATAGAAACTAAATACTATTATTAGAATAGGCGGTCGATTTTGTAGCAATAGATAATGCTATCTGTAAAGCCTAATAAAGAAAAATGAATTGTCCGTTCTCCCTGTATAGGTGTATAATTAAAAAAAATATGCATAGGAGAAAACAATGAGAATTACAATTTGTCATTTCAGTGATATACATTTTGGAGAAGATGGAAATACTGTATTGGAGAAAAAGGAAAAAATTTGTAATGCTATTTTACAAAATGCTTTAAAAAGAGATATAGTTTTATTTATTGTATCAGGTGATATTGCACAGGCAGGGCAGAAAAAAGAGTATGAAATTGCATTAAATTTTTTTATGGAAGTTCAGGAATATTTAGAAAGACGTAAGGAACTGAGAATTTTGTTCTTTTTTGTTCCGGGAAATCATGATTGCGATTTTACGGATGCACAGAGAAATAAAGATGATGATTTGAGAAGAGATAAAGTTGTGAGTGAGCGGGCTCATATATCTGAAGAGGATTTAGTGTATTATATTGATGGACTGTGCCAGAAACAACAAAATTATTGTGATTTTATAGATGTGTTTGAATATGATAGTTTAGAGGGAATTCAGGTAAAACGAATTTCCAGTTCTAAATTATTGTTGCAATACGAAATTTTGATTGATAAAAAGTAACCGCCAAATAATGATGCGGTCAGATATAAAATTACCCCAGCCCTTTGCGAGTTGGAGTAATTCACTATAATTCACATGCGATTTTTGATAGATTGGAGTTTTTCACT
>NZ_JBQHUL010000046.1:0-20557 GCF_052065235.1 Blautia sp. HCP28S3_G10
ACGGCATAAAGTAATCCGATGAAAAATCCATCAGAATAATTTATGCTGTGCCCCTTTTTAATTTGATTGAATGTGGCATGGTATAGGACCAGATAAAATGCCGGATAACACCCTGGCTCTGCTTTTTTCTGCCATAGTATGTAAGAGAAGATGCTGGTGGCAAGTTCTCAGTATGCAAATTAGACTTTTTTTACAAAAAGACTGTAAAAAACAGGGGGAATCATGTATAATAATTACAAATATAATGTATTGTAATTATTATCTGAAAAAGGGGGCTTGCATATGAAGATAACCTTTATAGGAGCAGCGCATGAGGTAACGGGAAGCTGTTATTATCTGGAGGCAGCCGGAAAGAAATTCCTGGTAGACTGCGGAATGGAACAGGGGCCTGATTATTATGAAAATAAGGATATACCTGTAAATCCCGGAGAACTTGATTTTGTACTTCTGACACATGCACATATGGATCATTCGGGAAATCTTCCGGCAATCTATGCAAAAGGTTTCCAGGGATCAATATACGCAACAGATGCAACCTGTCATCTGTGTGACATCATGCTTCGAGACAGTGCACATATTCAGATGTTTGAAGCTGAATGGCGCAACCGTAAAGGGCGCCGCCAGGGCAAGCCGGAATTTGTACCTGCTTATACCATGGAAGATGCAATGGGAGTACTGCAGCATTTTGTTCCATGTCCGTATGAAAAGGTGATCACACCTGCACCTGGAATTTCAGTACGGTTTGTGGATGCAGGTCATCTTCTTGGTTCCGCAAGTATTGAAGTGACCATAAGAGAAGGGGATACCGAGAAAACAATCGTGTTCTCAGGAGATATCGGAAATATCAATCAGCCCCTGATCAAGGATCCGACATATCTTCATAAGGCTGATTATGTAGTTATGGAATCTACTTATGGGGACAGAAGCCATGGAGAAAGACCTGATTATGTTGGAATTCTGGCGGAAGTGATCCAGAGAACGTTTGACAGAGGCGGCAATGTGGTAATCCCATCGTTTGCTGTAGGCCGTACACAGGAAATGCTTTATTTTATACGCCAGATAAAAGAAGAAGACCGTGTGAAGGGACATGGAAATTTCAAGGTTTATGTGGACAGTCCGCTTGCAAATGATGCAACGACAATTTTTGGAGAACATCAGTATGACTGCTTTGATGAAGAAGCTATCGAGCTGATACATAAAGGAATCAATCCACTGACTTTCCCGGGACTGAAGATTTCCGTAACAAGTGACGATTCCCGTGCGATCAATTTCGATGAAGACTGTAAGGTTATTATTTCTGCCAGTGGCATGTGTGATGCAGGACGAATCAAGCATCATTTGAAACATAATCTCTGGAATGAAAAGTCTACGATACTTTTTGTTGGATATCAGGCTGTGGGAACACTGGGAAGAGCGCTTCTGGAGGGCGCAGATGAAGTGAAGCTTTTTGGTGAATCCATAAATGTGGCAGCTGAGATATGTCAGATGCCCGGAATCAGCGGCCATGCGGATGTGAACGGGCTGATCGACTGGATTAAGGCATTCAAAGAAAAACCGGCGAAAGTGTTTGTAACTCATGGTGAAGATACCGTAACAGAATTATTTGCACGACGGCTGCATGACGAACTTGAACTGGATACTATGGCACCATTCAGTGGCACTGTATATGATCTGGCAGCAGATGCCTGCGTATATGAAGCACAGGGCATAAAAATTACCAAAACATCTGTATCGCCCAAGGCGACCAGAGCAGCCAGAACATTCGAGAAACTGGTGGCAATGGGCCAGAGACTTATGTCTGTTATCCGCAAGAACGAAGGTGGAGCGAACAAAGATCTCGACCGCTTTGCAAGGGATATTCAGTCTCTCTGTGATAAGTGGGATAGAAATGACCTGAATTAATATGGAAAAAAAGTAACAGAAATAAGCAATCCCGGTGATCATGTATCTGTTCATGGATTCCGTGTGAAATAATCTGGAAGTACTAGGTTTCTGTCAATCTGCTAAGAGCAATACCATAAATAACAAAACTCGCCTTCGGCTCAGACATTGTTATTTATGGTATTAACGCAGATTTCCAGGAACTGAGTACTTCTGCAGATCATTTCAGGGAATCCAGAACCAGATACATGATCCCGGGATTTTTGTTTTCCGGATTTTTCAATATCTATAAAGAGAACAGATACAGAGCACCGGGGTGTACGTTTCTATATAATATTTTTTACTTATTATGCGTTCAGCGCTCCCTTAAGTGCTTTCGCCAGCTGATCAGGGCAGGAAGTAGGACGAAAACCACAGCGGATTCCCTCAAGTCTCTTGACAGCCTCAGCTGCATCCATGCCTTCTACCAGAGCGGCAACACCCTGCGTATTGCCGGAACAGCCTCCTTGAAACTTCACATCACGAACCTTTCCCTCATTATCAATTTCAAAAGAAATAGCACTGGAACAGACACCAGATGTTTTATATACCATAATTATAACCTCCTGTAAAAATGAAATCTGAATTGTATGTCTCGGGATTTGAATCCATATTACCTGTGAACAGTTACAAATCCACACCTCAGTATATCAGAAAGGAAAAAAAGTTTCCATATAAACAAAACATTTGTTATAATATTGCTGTAAATTAATTGTTGCACTTTATTAACAGCAACGAATAATCAACATTACAGATAGAAACCACAATGAGGAGAAAATAATATGAAACGAATTGGAATTATCGGTGCTATGGAAGTAGAAGTAGCTAACCTTAAAGAAAAGATGAAAGATGTACAGATCACACGCAAAGCCTCCATGGAATTTTATGCAGGAATACTTGAAGGCAAAAACGTAGTAGTAGTACGTTCCGGAATTGGAAAGATCAATGCGGCAGTATGTACACAGATCCTGATAGATGAATTCAAGGTAGAGGCAGTGATCAATACAGGAATTGCGGGAAGCCTGAATGCAGATATCAATATCGGAGATATTGTGATCTCCACTGACCTTGTGCATCATGATATGAATGCAGTTGCATTCGGATATCCTGTAGGACAGGTGCCGCAGATGGACGCATTTTCTTTCGAGAGTGATGAAGCACTTCGCAAAATTGCAGTTAAAGCCTGCAAAGATGTAAATCCTGATATTGAAGTATATGAAGGAAGAATTGCTTCGGGAGACCAGTTCGTTGCGGACCAGGCAGTTAAAGACCGTATTGTCAAAGACTTCGGGGCATATGCAGTAGAAATGGAAGGAGCATCTATTGCACATACAGCATACCTGAATCATATACCGTTTCTGGTAGTACGTGCGATTTCCGACAAAGCAGACGGAAGCGCAGAGATGGATTATCCTACATTTGAGGCAATGGCAGCAGAACACAGTGTCAAAATGACCCTTCGTATCCTGAAAGACATTCAGGGATAATCTGCACACAGGAAAAAACGGTGCATAAACTATTATAGAATGCAGAAAGAACAGGAGTCGTTCCATGTATTATGATGAATTCTTTCCATTTTATAAAGTATATGCTGCACCGGGATTTTATAGTGGAGAAAGAATACAGGAGCGGGAATTTGCGCTTATGAAATCTTTCTATCCGGAGACTGCCAGAAAAATCCAGCAGAAAGTTGAAGAAGAATGCCAGCTGCTGGATTATGAGGGAAGCCGCCTTTATGATGAATATCCGGATAAATTTATGATGTACCGGCTGTTCAGCCATATCAAAAAGGATATACAGGGAGAACTGGAGATTCAGGAGATATCAGATGCATTTCTGGATGATCTGATCCAGGTGATCCTTTATCAGGAAATATCCAGAAGAAGATGCAGACGCAGAAGGTGCAGAGGATACTGAAAATCAGTAACAGAAAGAAATTGATGAATGAAGACATTACAGAATTTTTTGGAAGAACAATTTAATGACGGAATGATGCTTGCTGTGCTGAGCGGCCAGAGAAACAAAGACAAAGATACCCCGGCCAAAGTCCGGATCCGCCCGGTAGAAATAAAAGGGGAGATATGTTATCAGGCAACAGCCACAGTAGGAACAAAAGCAGTTCACAAAAATTATACAGCTGATGAAGTAAAAGACTATATAAAAGACAGTCTCGAAAACGGTTTTTCTCAGCTGCAGATTCAGGGACAGAGCAGAGACGGAACTGTACTGGTGAGCAAAAAGGGCAGACAGACAATTAAAGTAAAACAGCATCAGCCACTGGAACCTGTAAAAATCATGGCACATAACCGTGTGAAAAAATATATCCTCAGAGAAGGGGTACCGGTACCGTTTCTGACAGATCTTGGTGTGATGAACAAAGAAGGAAAAGTTCATCAGCCGGCTTATGATAAATTCAGACAGATCAACCGTTTTCTGGAATTTATAGAGGATATACTTCCGGCTCTTTCCAGAGAACGGGAGATTACTATCTTGGATTTCGGATGCGGTAAGTCATATCTGACTTTTGCAATGTATTACTATCTGAAAGAATTACAGAATTATGATGTGAAAATCATCGGACTGGACCTGAAAGAAGATGTGATCAGGAAGTGTAACAAACTGGCACAGAAATATGGATATGAGAAACTTAAATTCCTTCATGGTGATATTGCAGATTATGAAGGCGTGCAGAAAGTGGACATGGTAGTAACGCTTCATGCCTGCGACAAAGCCACAGATTATGCACTTGCGAAAGCGGTAGAGTGGGACGCAGAAGTGATACTTTCTGTACCCTGCTGTCAGCATGAACTGAACAGTCAGATAAAAAACGAACTTCTGGCACCTGTGCTGAAATACGGAATACTGAAAGAACGTATGTCGGCACTTATTACAGATGGAATTCGTGCGGAACTTCTGGAATCAAAAGGTTATCATACCCAGATACTTGAATTTATTGATATGGAACATACGCCGAAGAATCTTCTGATCCGTGCAGTAAAAACAGGTAAACCCCGGACATCAGCCGGTCTGAATAAACTGACAGAGGCAATTAATGGAAAACTTACCTTGGAAAAACTTCTGTACCCACAGGGACTGGCGGAAAAGAAAGGAGTATAGGAAACCATGAAAAAAATTCTTGGAAGGTTTTTGATACTTCTTATAGTCTTTGTGCTGGGAGTTGCAGGGACTGCGTTTCTAATGAATAATGAGACAACAGACGACAGATCGGATATGAATAATCCCACATTACCGGAAGTGATGGTTGATTTTGACGGAACCATCAGTAACCGTATGTACGGTTACAGGCAGCAGATGGAAGCTGATTTTGTCAGAGACAGCGTGACACCTTTGGATACCACCAGAAAATTATCGCTGGCCATTAATCCTTATGACTCAAAGGTAAAAAGCCTTTCTTATGAGATCAGAACATCAGACGGGACAAAGGTTCTTGAAAACAGAAAAATCAAAAAACTTAAGAACTCTGATAATTATCTGAGAGCAGATATAGAAATCAGTTCAGGAATGCTGATGAATCAGGAATATTCACTTCAGATTACGCTTGATACAGATAATGGAGATGCATATTACTATACAAGGCTGGTATCTCGTTCCTCTACGAATACGGCACAGTATGTACAGTTTGTGAGTGACTTTGCACAGATGTGCATGGACAAGAATTCCGCAGATAATCTGGCGGATTATCTGGAATCAGCAGAAAACAGTACAAGAAATTTTGCGGACATTTCCATTAAGTCACCACTTTCAGATATCAGCTGGGGAAATCTGAATCCGCAGATTTCCAAAAAAGGAATTCCAGTGATCAAAGATATCAATGAGACCACGGCAAGTATTTCTCTGGAATACGAAATCTCTGCAAAAGATGACAGCGGACAGACTGAATACTATAATGTTACAGAATTTTACAGAATGCGTTATACAGAATCGAGAATACGACTTCTTGATTTTGAGCGTTCTGCAACACAGGTGTTTGATCCCAATCTGTCTGTTATCAGTGACAGCGGACTTCTTCTGGGAGTGCGGGACAAAAATGTGGAAACTGTAACGAATGAAGCTGAAACAGTAACAGCATTCTGCCAGGATGGCGATCTGTGGTCCTATGCACCGGATACCGGAAAGTTTGTTAATATTTTTACTTTCAGGAAAAGTGATAACAGTGACGTTCGTGATTCAAGAGTTGTACATGACATCAAGCTGCTGAGCGTGGAAGATGATGGAGATGTGAACTTCATGGTCCTTGGTTATATGAACCGTGGAATTCATGAGGGATACTGTGGTGTGGGAATTTATCATTACAGTAATGATCAGAATGTTGTAGAAGAAAAAGTATTTATACCGAGCACCAGATCTTATGAATTTCTGAAATCTGATCTCGGCACGCTGTCATATGTCAGCAGTAATAATCAGCTGTTTCTGCTTCTTTCCGGCAAGCTTTATCAGATCAATATTGATGAAAGCAATTATGAAATCCTTGAAGAAGGAATCAAAGAGAGTGAGTTTGCTGTTTCAGAAACAAATGCGCATGCAGCATGGCGGATCCAGGAGGGCGAGCAGGCAGGACAGATCAGGGAGATTGATTTTGATTCTCTTGCGACCCGGGATATTGCACCAGATAACGGACAACAGCTGAGAATTCTTGGCTTTATGAATGAAGATATAGTTTATGGAGCTGTTCAGGACGGAGATTCGCTGACCGATGAAAATGGTCATACAACAGAAGGAATTACAACACTGCGTATAGAAGGTTTTGACGGTACTGTAAAAAAGGAGTATCATCAGGATGGATTATATCTGACCAACGTGACAGTGGGAAGTTCACTGATTGAATTCAATCTGTCAGAAAAAACGGGAAATTCTTATACAGCAAAGAAAAATGACAACATTATGAACAACAGTTCGGAAGCAGTAGTTCAGGCATCTGTGGAACAGACAAGCTCAGACAGAAAGGGTGTAATAGTGCGGCTGGTATTCAGTGAGGCACCAGGTTCAGACAAACCGCTGATCCTTCAGTCCAAGATGAAAAATGTCGGAGAAAGAACAGTGAAACTGCCTTCAGATGCTGTCAGTCAGGAAACCTATTATGTATATGCCCATGGAGGGCTGGACAGTACATGGACAGATCCGGCACAGGCTGTTCTCAGGGCAGATGCAGGAACCGGCGTAGTTCTGAACCGTGAGCAGCAATATGTCTGGGAACGTGGAAATATGAAAACACAGCTGACACTGAATACAGAGGATATTCCGGAAATCATAAGATCCGGTTCATGGGATAAAGCCACTCTTCAGGAGGGACTCGGGGACAAAGGAACAGTGATTGACCTTACAGGCTGTTCTCTGGAAAATATTCTCTATGAAATCAGTGCACAGAGGGCTGTTATTGCCAAGACAGGGGCAGATTCCAGCGTAGTAATTGTAGGATATGATGAGTACAACACATATCTCCTGGATCCGTCTACCCAGGAAGTAAAACCGTACGGAATGAATGACAGTACTGCACTTTTCCAGAAGGCGGGAAATGTATTTATTACGTATCTGGACAATAACCAAAAATAAATAGCAGGGGGACAAAAAGCATGTTAAGCAAAAGCATTGCAAAATTAGTACAGTACGGAGTAGAAACAGGGCTTGTACCTGAGTGTGAAAAAAACTATACAGTAAATCTTCTTCTTGATGTTTTTAAAGAAGATGAGTATACAGAGCCGGAAGAGACATTTCATGCTGTTGATCTGGAGGAAACGCTGGATGAACTGCTCGATGAGGCAGTGAAAAGAAACCTGATCGAGGACAGCATCGTATATCGTGATCTTTTTGACACAAGAATCATGAACTGCCTGATGCCGAGACCTGCACAGGTTCAGAAAGAATTCTGGGACAAATATAAAAACAGTCCGCAGGAAGCTACTGATTATTTTTATAAATTAAGTCAGGACAGCAACTATATCCGTCGTTATCGTGTAAAAAAAGATCAGAAATGGAAAGTGGACAGCCCATATGGAGAAATTGATATTACAATCAATCTTTCCAAACCCGAAAAAGACCCGAAGGCAATCGCAGCAGCCAGAAATGCAAAGACAAGCAGTTATCCGAAATGTCTTCTGTGTCCCGAAAACGAAGGCTATGCAGGAAGAGTAAATCATCCTGCACGACAGAACCACAGAATTATCCCGATTACAATTAATGATACACCGTGGGGATTCCAGTACTCCCCATATGTGTATTACAATGAGCACTGTATTGTATTTAACAGCTGTCATACACCGATGAAGATTGAAAGAAATGCATTCATCAAACTGTTTGATTTTGTTAAACTTTTCCCGCATTATTTCCTTGGATCCAATGCTGACCTGCCAATCGTTGGAGGTTCTATCCTGAGCCACGATCATTTCCAGGGAGGTCATTATACTTTTGCAATGGCAAAAGCGGGGATAGAACAGCATGTGACTATTCCGGGCTATGAAGATGTGGAAGCAGGAATTGTAAAATGGCCGTTATCTGTTCTTCGTATCCGTCACAAAGATTCTGACAGACTGGTAGATCTTGCAACTCATGTGCTGGAAGTATGGAGAGGATATACTGATGAGGCTGCTTTTGTTTTTGCAGAAACAGATGGTGAACCACACAATACCATTACTCCTATTGCCCGCAAAGTCGGAGATATGTATGAACTGGATCTGACACTGAGAAACAATATTACAACAGAAGAACATCCACTTGGTGTTTATCATCCGCATGCACAGTATCACCACATCAAAAAAGAAAATATCGGTCTGATAGAGGTTATGGGACTGGCTGTTCTTCCTGCCAGACTGAAAGAAGAGATGGAACTTCTGGAAGAATATATTCTGGAAGGCAAAGACATTGCTTCTGACGAAAAGATTGAGAAACATGCTGCATGGGCAAAGGAATTTCTTCCGAAATATCCGGATATCAACAAAGATAATGTTCATGAGATCCTTCAGAAAGAAATTGGAATTGTATTTACCCATGTACTGGAAGACGCAGGTGTATACAAATGCACACCGGAAGGCCGTCAGGCATTTATGAGATTTATTGAAAAACTGTAACTGTTCAGTACCTTACAGTTGCGAAAAACTTCAAACTTGCTGCATAGAATTGTGAAAAAGACTCCGACTGAAATCATGATATGTACCCTCTTTACTGGTTGTCCAGTAAAGAGGGTACATATCAATCAGCCGGGGTCTTTCTGACTGTTATGTGATTTTTTTGACACTGATCCGGACAGAAAAATTTTACAGGAGTGCAACATTTCTGTGTTATGATGACATTAATATATAGAAGCATAAAATGATGCAAAAAGAAAGGAGGCCAATATGTTAAATAAAAAAATGATTTCCATAACAGCAGCGGCTATTCTGGCAATGACTCCTGCCATAGCTGTCAGGGCAGAAGGCGTGTCACAGAATGAGAAAAGCACAGAGACAGAAGATACTACAGAAAGTGCGTCAGAAGAAAGAGCAGCTGACACCGAACCGGTCAGCGGGATTGCTCATGCAAAAAGTTACGAGGAACTTTATGATGTGCTTCAGAAATGGCAGGAAAATCTATCTTCGGGAAACACCAATGCAAGAGTTATGATGATCGAAGAAACAGCCATGGATGCGGCTGCCAGCTCGGATACTGCGTCCTCGGACAGCATGACTGCTTCAAAATCCGATGATCCGATCGACACGGCATTCGACTATGATGAGACAGCAGCAGAAGGAGATTTTTCCTCCACAAATACACAGGAAGAGAATGTTGATGAAGCTGATATTGTCAGGACGGACGGCACTTATATTTATGCAATGGGAAGCAGAGGCGATGTACGGATCGTTGATGCAAAGTCCATGAAACTGGCAGGAGAAATCCAGGGAGAGAACAGTTCAGATTATAAAGAAATGTATGTTGACGGTGGATGTCTGCAGATCATCTGTCAGAAAGAAAACTATATAACTTACAAAGATGAGCTGGAACTTCCATCTGCTGACAGCTCAGAAAGCATACGATCCAGCTGCAGCGTGCCAATAATCACCGTTTCTGTGGAAACCTATGATATTACAGACAGAGCCAATCCGAAAAAAACAGGTACTTACCAGCAGGACGGATATTATCTTTCTTCGAGAAGAAACAATGGGAAATTATATCTATTTACTTCTTATACACCGGATACAGGCAAAAATTCAGATCAGATCCAGTACTATGTGCCAAGAACCAATGAAGAATATATAGACTGTGACCATATTTATTTCCCTGTTGAAGATCCCTCAGAGAATTATTCCGGCAGCCAGATGGCATACTTAGTGGCTGGAGCAATTGCGGCAGAATATCCGGATAAAGCAACAGACATCATGGCTGTGGTCAGCGGTGCGGAGACTTTTTATGTCAGCGAAAATAACATATATTCAGCAGTGTCCGTATATAACCAGAAAGAAAACAGAACAGAAATCGTAAGGATCGGATACGAAAACGGTAAATTTAAAGATGGAAGTACAGGTTCTGTTTCCGGCGAACTGAATAATAATTTTTCCATGGATGAATATGACGGAAATCTCAGGGTGGTTACCACAACGGAAAGCTGGGGAGAAGACTACAGCGATTTTTCCAGAAGCAACGGTCTTTATGTCTTGAATAATAAGATGGAAACCATTGGAAAGATTGAAAATCTGGCAGAAGGTGAGGAGATAAAATCTGCCCGTTTCATGGGAAAAACAGGTTATTTTGTTACTTACAGAAACACAGATCCGCTTTTTGCGGTTGATCTTTCCGAGCCGGAAGAGCCGGAGATTCTGGGAGAACTGAAAATTACCGGATTTTCGGAATATCTTCATTTTTATGGAGAAAATCAGCTGCTTGGAATTGGCTGGGAGACAGATCCTGATACAGGAAGCACAGAGGGGCTGAAATGTTCAATGTTTGATATCAGCGATCCGGCAGATATCAGAGAAACAGATCGTTTCGTACTGAAAGACACTTCTTTCTGTGATGCGCTTTCAAACTACAGATCGATACTTGTGGCACCGAAGAAAAATATTTTCGGATTTGCTTATGGTATGTTTGGAAGTTATAACAACAGTTACGACTCAGGCGAGCGATATTATTATGCTGTTTTTAATTACAGTGAAGATGAAGGATTTTTGCCGGCCACATATCTGAATCTGAACGACTGCGGACTTTTTGAAGACGGTATCAGTTACAGCGATTATCAGACTATGAGAGGCATTTACATTAAAGATGTATTTTATCTGGTAACACAGAACGGAATTATCTCTTACGACATGAATGATGATTATTCTCACTCAGATACACTAAAATGGAAAAAATAAGTATGCTGACCTTGCAGTAATCCGTTGAATAGTCTATACTAGAAAGCAATTGGATGAGAAAAGAAAACAGAGAGGTATAGATTATGAAGCTTACAACCGTAAGAGAGATTTACAAAGACAGAGAAAAATATCTGGATCAGGAAGTGACAGTAGGAGGATGGGTCCGCAGTGTACGTGGCTCCAAGGCTTTTGGATTTATCGTACTTCACGATGGAACATACTTTGAGACACTTCAGGTGGTTTACCATGACAATATGGAGAATTTTGCCGAGATCAGCAAACTGAATGTAGGTGCTGCCATCATCGTAAAGGGTACTCTGGTTGCAACACCGGAGGCTAAACAGCCATTTGAGATCCAGGCAACAGAAGTACAGGTAGAGGGCGCATCCGCACCGGATTACCCGCTTCAGAAGAAACGTCATACACTTGAGTATCTGAGAACAATGACACATTTAAGACCGAGAACAAATACATTCCAGGCAGTTTTCCGTGTACGTTCTCTTTGTGCATATGCTATTCACAAATTTTTCCAGGAAAAAGGATTTGTTTACGTTCATACTCCACTGATCACAGGAAGTGACTGTGAGGGTGCGGGAGAAATGTTCCAGGTAACAACCCTTGATATGAAAAATCCTCCGCTGAACGAGGACGGCAGTGTTGATTACAGCCAGGATTTCTTCGGAAAAGAGACAAACCTGACAGTAAGTGGTCAGCTGAATGGTGAGACATATGCGCAGGCATTCCGCAATATTTATACATTCGGACCGACTTTCCGTGCTGAGAATTCCAACACTACACGTCATGCTGCAGAGTTCTGGATGATCGAGCCGGAATGTGCATTCGCAGACCTTGATGATAATATGGATCTGGCTGAGGAGATGCTTAAATATATTATCCGCTATGTACTTGAGAATGCACCGGAAGAGATGAATTTCTTCAATTCCTTTATTGACAAGGGACTGCTGGATCGCCTGAACCATGTGGTAAATTCTGAATTCGGTCATGTAACATATACAGAAGCTATCGAACTTCTGGAGAAAAACAACGACAAATTTGATTATAAGGTATTCTGGGGCTGCGATCTTCAGACGGAGCATGAGCGCTATCTGACAGAACAGATATTCAAGAAACCAGTATTTGTAACAGATTATCCGAAGGAGATTAAGGCCTTCTACATGAAACAGAACGAAGATGGCAAGACTGTTGCAGCTATGGACTGTTTGGTACCTGGAATCGGTGAGATCATTGGAGGAAGCCAGAGAGAGGACGACTACGACAAGCTGAAAACACGTATGGACGAGCTTGGACTGAAAGCAGAAGATTATCAGTTCTATATGGATCTTCGTAAATATGGTTCTACCCGTCATTCCGGATATGGTCTTGGATTTGAGCGTTGTGTCATGTATCTGACAGGTATGGGAAATATCCGTGACGTAATCCCATTCCCGAGAACTGTAAACAACTGTGATTTATAAGGAGTAATTACTGAATGATAAGATTTATTCATCTTGCAGATGTACATCTGGGGGCAGTGCCTGACAGGGGCTGTCCGTGGAGTCATGAGCGGGAAGAAGAAATCTGGGACACATTCCGCCGGGTAATTGCGGGCATCCGCAAGAATCCGGTGGATTTGTTATTTATAGCCGGAGATCTTTTTCACCGTCAGCCGCTTCCTGGTGAGCTGGAAGAGGTGAACAGTCTTTTTGCGTCCATTCCGGACACAAGAGTTTTTCTGATGGCGGGAAGTCATGATTATATCCGAAAAGAATCTTTTTACAGAGATTTCAGGTGGGAATCAAATGTGACCTTTTTCAGGGGAGAAACACCGGAATGTGTGGAAATCCCCGAAAAAAATGTTTTTGTATATGGGATGAGCTATGAGCATCCGGAGATTTCCGAGCCTGTATATAACAGTATGAGACCTCAGCAGAAACCAGGCTTTCATGTTCTGCTTGCGCATGGAGGCGATGAGAGTCATATTCCAATGGATTTTGCGGCCCTGACAAAAGCTGGATTTGATTATCTTGCGTTGGGATATTACCATTCACCACAGATTATCATGAGAGACCGGGCATTGTATGCAGGGGCACTGGAACCTACAGACAGCAATGATACGGGGGAACATGGGTTTATAGAAGGCGAATATGAACAGGGAATACTGAAGACGAGACTGGTTCCTTTTGCCTGCCGTTCGTATCAGAACCTTGTGCTGACAGTGAGGGAAGAATCAAGTCAGTACTCACTGGAAGAAATGCTTCGTAACGATATCATGAAACGTGGTGGAAAAAATATGTACAGAATCGTTATCAGAGGCAGACGTTCACCGGAAACACGTTTTCTTGGTGAACGGTTAAAAAACATGGGAAATATTGTGGAAGTTCTCGATGAATCCAGGCCATCCTATGATCTTGAGGAACTGCGGCGGAAATACCGTGGTACACTGATCGGTGATTATATTGAATATTTCCGGCAAAAAGAAGACTCAGTCGTGGAAAAGAAAGCTCTGTATCACGGCTTGCAGGCTCTTCTGGATGCAGCGGTGTTTACGGGAGACAGGAAAAAATGAAAATCAATCGTGTGGAAATAAAAGAATACGGCAGATTCCACAACCGTATGATTGAGTTTGCAGAGGGACTGAATGTATTGCCCGGAATCAGAAAAGAAGAGCAGATGGCAATACATGCTTTTATCAGACAGATGCTTTATGGCAGACCAAAATCCCAGACAGGACAGACAGAAAAAGAAGCTGTTGGTGAAGGTATCATCTGGTTTGAAGCCGGTGGAAAGAAGTTCCGGCTTACCAGAAGCTTCACGGAAACAGAAGATACAGGAGAACTGTTCTGCGAGACAAGTGGAGAAATACTGAATGCACAGCAGGACAAAATAGACAGTGTGCTTGGTGATATCAGTGAGAGTATATTTGACAATGCAGTTTATGTTACAGCGCTGAAAAATCCATCCGGTTCTTCACTGGTACGAGAGATACAGAATTACATTAAAAGTTCTGTTGGAACAGGTGACGGGAATCTGGAACTGGGGCGTACCATGCAGATGCTCAAAATGTCGAGGAAAGGTTACCAGGTACAGATGGAGCGTGACCGCAAAGCGCAGACAGAGCAGCAGAAGCTGCTGGTTGGAGAAATGAAAAAGCTCCGCCGGGAAGCAGAGGATCTGGAAGAAGAGAAAGAACAGATACGTTCACAGGAGACTTCTCTCCGGATGACAGAGGCGGATAATGGAGAGAATATTCTTGATGAAAAAATCGCCGGACTTGAGAGAAAGAATTTTATTCAGACTACTGTGCTGATCATGACGGTCCTGCTGACTTTTGCAGGTGCACTGATTCTTGCAATGCAGATGCGAAGCCCGATATGGGCTGTAACAGTGGCGGCTGCGGGAATTCTGATTTCTCTGGCTGAGGGCGGTTTTCAGATGGGGACAGTGCGTGAACTTGAAAAAAGAAAGAGATATCGTAAGCGCTGGCTGAACCGTCAGGGTAAACTTAAAGAGAGCAGGGAAATTCTGGATGAAGAACAGAAAGAAAAAATAACTGCAATCACAAACCTTATGGAAGAGCACCAGGAGGCACAGGAGCATGCGCACATTCCGCTTGCGGAGGAACTTGAGATAGATTCCCTGAATCTTGCCATAGACACTATAAACAGGCTCTCAGGACGTATATGGAACCGCCTGGGAGAAGACATGCTTACAAAGGCATCTGAGATTCTTAATGATGTGACAGCAGGGAAATGCTGGGATATCATTTTTGACACAGGTTCTCATGTCAGTATTCATGCAGGAGAGGAAGAAATCCCGATTGAAAAACTGAACAGGGGAATGCTGGGACTTTTGTATTTTGCATTCTGCATGGCAGCAGGGACTGTAATGGCAGGGGAAGAAGAACTGCCTGTTATGATGGAAGATATATTCGGCATGTTCGGACAGGAACAGTTTTTGGCTGTTATGGGCTGGCTGGCAGTTTCAGGACGTCAGACTGCTGTATGTATCAGTCATACAGAAGAAGTGGAACTACTTCAGAAAGCAGGAATATCCTGTACTATATTATAAGACAATAAAAAGGCTGTTGTTTTACGGAGCACCGTAAGACAGCAGCCTTGTTACATATACGTGATTTATTTGTCGTAGCGTGCCATGTAATTGGTAACACAGCGTTTGATTCTGTCTACCGGGTTCAGCAGGTGGCTGACGGACATATCATGATTCAGGGTATCAATGATAAGAGCGATATATTTACTCATATCACAGCTGATATAATATGGCTTGGAAAGCAGGTCAGGAGCCTGATATACCAGGTTGGTTGTCAGCAGTTTGTCAAAGACACCGTCTTTGTATGCTTTGTCGAATTTGTCCATTCCATCAGTAAACAGACCGAATGTTGTGCAGATAAAGATCTTGCCTGCGCCACGTGCTTTAAGAAGAGATGCGATCTCCAGGATACTCTTTCCGGAGGAGATCATATCATCAATAAGGATAACATCTTTGCCCTCAAGCTTAGGTCCAAGGAATTCGTAAGCTGCGATCGGGTGACGACCATTTACACGTCTGCTGTAATCGAGACGTCTGTAGTACATACCCATATCAACACCGAGGACGTTGGCAAGGTAGATTGCTCTGCGCATGCTTCCTTCGTCAGGACTGATGATCATGAAGTGATCATTGTCAATATGAAGACCGTCTACATTGTTAAGAAGGGCTTTCAGGAACTGATAAGCCGGTTGGATTGTTTCAAATCCGTGAAGCGGAGTAGCATTCTGTACACGCGCATCGTGAGCATCAAAAGTGATAATATTCTCAACGCCCATTTTTGTGAGTTCCTGGAGTGCGGAAGCGCAGTCGAGGGATTCACGTCCGACACGTTTGCTCTGGCGGCTTTCATAGAGATAAGGCATAATAACGTTAACTCTGCGGGCTTTGCCTCCGATAGCTGCAATTGCACGTTTCAGATCCTGGAAATGGTCATCCGGGGACATGAGGTTTGTAAATCCGCTCATTGTATAAGTCATGCTGTGGTTGCATACATCAACCATAAGATAGATATCATCACCACGTACAGATTCGGAAATCTCACCTTTACCTTCACCGGAACCGAAACGTGGAGTCTTTACATCTACGATATAGGAATCTCTGCGATATCCTTCAAATGCAAATGAATTGATCTCATCATGCTCACGTTCGTTTCGCCATTTTACAAGCCACTCATTAACCTTTTCGCCAAGCGGACGACAACTCTCAAGCGGGATGAGACCAAGTCTTCCTACCGGGAGTGTGGTTAATTCTTTCGTGCTTTCCTGTGCCATTATTAAATTCCTCCTTGTTCTGAGATGTTATCTTGAAAATACTTTCTGAATACGAATATCATTGCCGATCAGTTTTATCATCTGATAATTACTTGCAATCCTCGAGAAAGTCCTTTCTGAATAAGTGGAAGAAAAATCTTCCAGTTTCAGATTGGTCGAAATGATCGTGGATTTCCGACGGGCAATGCGTTCGTTAATACATAAAAATAACTGAGAGGATACAAAACTGTTGGTCAGTTCTGTTCCAAGGTCATCAATGATCAGAAGATCACAGTCCAAAATAAATTCTTCTCCCGGATCTGTCTCTGATTTTCTTGAAAAGGCTGTCTGAGCAAGTCTGTCAAACAGATCAAATGCGGAAAAATAGAGAACGCAGTGGGAGCTTTCCAGAAGGTCATGGGCAATACAGTGCGAAAGAAAGGTCTTTCCGACACCTGTACTTCCATATAAAAAGAGATTCTGGAAACGGGAATCAAAATCCCTCACGAAGTTCCGTGCCATGTCATAGGCTCTTTTTGCGGTATCGCGGGCCGTCAGACCGGTTGCTTCGTTTTTCATTGTATCAGAATACCATTCAAAAGAAAAGTGGTCAAAATTTTCTTTTTGAAGAATTTCTGCAAGATTTGACTGTGTATAAAGCAGTTCAATCTCTGCTTTTTTGAAACAGGCACATTTGTGCCCATCTATATAACCTGTATCCTGGCAGGAAGGACAGAAATAATGAGGTTCCAGATAATCGGCAGGGAAACCGTTTTCCAGAAGAAGCGCGGTACGTTCTGCAGCGAGAGCGGCAACTTCTTCTTTAAGTTCGTCCACGCTCCCTGGTTTTCCGGAGAGCATAGAGCGAATTTTTTCGGCACTTAAGCCTGCCACTGTCTGGTCGATTTCCAGAAGCCGTGGAACCTTTGCAAATGCTTCTCTGCGATGCTCCTCCAGTACATGCTGAACCTGGGACTGTCTGCGGCTGTATTCCCGCATAATGATATCATATTGAAAATTCTGTAAAGCCACAAATATTCTCCTTTACTGATTAAGAAGATGCTTTTCATATTCATCAAAGTTGTATTCCCGCTGTTGGAAATTATTGAAGCGGTTTCCGGAAGAAGGCTGCTGTGCAGGCCTGGAGGCCTTTTTGCTCTGAACACGTCTGCGGTGTTCGGAATCCAGAGTCTGGATATCTTCCAGGGTTTTGACTTCTTTTTTCTTCCATCCTTCCAGAATCTTGTCTGCATACTGAAAACTTGCCTGGCCTGTCTGCAGTACAGTACGGTTACAGGCTTCCTGAATGATTTCTACAGAAAAACCATAAGTTTTGAGCCAGGTATCCATCAGACTGATCTCAGTATCTACGGGATTTCGGTTGGTGATGCCGAGAGATTTGAGGATAGAAAAATATTCCCGTGTATACCGGGAGCCGGATTTCTTGGCTTCCTCGACGGAAGTGATGCCTTCCTGAGTCCAGGCAAGGGCAACTGTTTCGATATATCGAATGCTTTTGTGGTTGCGGCTTACACAATACTCTATCAGATATTCGATGAGATCAGCAGGCATTCCCAGTCCGTCATAGAAAAACAGGATCTTCTGTATCTCTGTGGGTGAAAGTGCCTTGCCAAGGTACTGTTCTGCTATGTACAAAAGCTGTATGATGTCTTCATTTTGTTTCAGTTCATTTACTCTGTCAGGAGTCAGCGGTTCCGGTTTAAAAGAACGTATAGGTTCAGGAACAGATTCGGGTAAAGGTGACTGATCGTCTGCCGGCTGTTTTCCGGGTTCAGTGAAACTGATTCCGCAGAGTTTCCTGTTATCTGTAAAATCAAGAGAAAGAAGCCCCTGCTTTGACCAGTATTTCAGGGCACGCAAAATATCCCTCTCAGTACAGAGAAGGCGGTCGGCCATCTGCTCCAGGCTGAAAGAAACCGGCCCGGTGGAGAGCGCACGCAGAAGATAAATATACACTTTTACAAATTCTCCGTTAGCTTCCGGCATGTAATTATCAATAAAGGTATTGGATAAAAGGGTAACCCCGGACTGTAATGAATTTTGTAAGGTGATCATTGCCATGTAAAAACGCTCACTTTCTCATAAAAAAGTTACTGTCTGTTTTATTTACAGTAACTGTAAACATTCTGATTTGGAACACTTGGATTATAGCACAAGATTTTTCAAATGAGAATAGGATTTTTTCTGTGAAAAGTTTCCACAAAAGAAATGTGGATAATGTGGATAATGTGGAAAGCATTTTATTTTCATAATTATCGGTAAACCTCAAAAATCTCGATTTTTGTTGAATTAATGCGAAAAATCATGTCGCATAATGGGAAATTATGTAAATCAATTATGTAAAAAAAATCCACATGCCACACACTATGAAAAATGTGTATAAACATGTGGATAATGTGGATAACTTACTTTCCGAGGAGCTGTTCGCCAATGTTTACAACGTCTCCGGCCCCCATAGTTATCAACAGGTCGCCCTGTGTACAATTTTCAAGAAGAAAATTTTCGATTTCATCAAAAGTAGGGAAATATTCACATGGGGTTCCCAGTTTTTCGATTTCTTCCTGGAGATTTCGGGAAGAAATTCCAAGATTATCAGTTTCACGTGCTGCGTAGATATCAGCCAGTACAACATGATCTGCAAGTGTGAGGGCTTCTGCGAATTCAGGCATCAGAGCCTTGGTACGTGTGTAGGTATGAGGCTGAAAAACACACCAGATCTTTTTGTGTGGATAATTGGCTGCGGCTTTAAGGGTAGCTTTGATTTCTGTAGGATGATGAGCGTAATCATCAATTATGGTAACTCCTCCGACTTCTCCCTTATACTGGAAACGACGGTCTGTACCGGTGAATTCCCGGAGACCTTCCAGGATAACATCAGCAGAAAGTCCGAGAAGCTGTCCGACTGCAACAGAAGCCAGGGCATTGGAAACATTGTGGATTCCGGGAACTTTCAGGGAACAGGTGCCAAGCTCCTCGCCATTATGCAGCACTGTAAAAGAAGCATGGCCAAATTCATCATATACAATGTGGTCAGCTGTGTAATCAGCAGGCTTTTCAAGGCTGTAGGTAATTACTTTGCAGGAAAGCCCATCTGTGATTTTCTTATATTCCGGAGTATCTGCATTAATGACAAGAGCACCGTCATCAGGAAGAAGTTCTGCAAATTTGCGGAAAGAATGACGAATATCATCAATATCTTTGAAGAAATCCAGATGATCGGCATCCATATTAAGGATTACGCTGATCTTCGGGAAAAAGCTCAGAAAACTGTTTGTATATTCACAGGCTTCTGTAAGGAAAGTTTCCGACTGACCCACACGTATGTTTCCTCCGATTGCAGGAAGGATTCCGCCTACACTGATGGTAGGATCACATTTGCCTTTCAGAAGAATATGGGAGATCATGGAAGTAGTTGTTGTTTTTCCATGAGTTCCTGAAACAGCCACAGGAGTATCGTAGTTGCGCATGATCTGTCCGAGAAGTTCGGCTCTTGTGAGCATAGGAAGACCTTTTTCTTTTGCACAGGCAAATTCCGGATTCTCCGGGTGGATTGCAGCTGTATAAACAACCACCTGAACAGAGTCTTTAATATTGGAAGCACGCTGTCCATAATAAACAGTTGCACCTTTCTGCTCAAGAGTTCTGGTAAGCGGACTTTCTTTTGCGTCTGAGCCGGAAACCGTGAATCCCTCTTCCAGAAGAATTTCGGCCAGACCGCTCATACTGATACCGCCGATACCGATAAAATGTACGGCGAGTGGTTTATGAAAATCTATATGATACATAGTATAATCTCCTCTCTTTAAGTGGTTTTATTATACATCTATCGGGAAAAAATGAAAAGTGTTACTTTATTGTTGATCCTGCGTTACTGTTCACAGGTAATATTCCGCGAGGTGTTTTGCCATGAATATGGCAAAATCCCGAGACATACGGGGCAAAATCCCATCACCGAAGGTGATTTGGAATGGATTTTGA
>NZ_JBQHUL010000047.1:0-20268 GCF_052065235.1 Blautia sp. HCP28S3_G10
TCATATATCCACACTTAGTGGGTAAACAAGGGAGAAAAGGATGGGAGTATCCCTTCCGAAATCCAACTTAATTTTTTTAAAAAAATGTCTTGACAAATGGGTTCACTTTATTTTATACGTTTCACTTTACTCCAGGAAGAACATATCTTATTTTTACCAGCTGCCTTATAAGTGGCAATTCTGACATAATATTTTTTGCCTTTACGCAATTTTGATAAAGTAGCTTTTGTTGTCTTGTTCTTACTGATATATAAAGTCTTGACACCTTTTCTGAAACGTTTGTCAGTTGAATACTGAATAACATAACCTGTTCCTGTTTTATTCTTTTTCCATGTTACAGTTGCTTTTTTCTTAGCTCCGTTTACAACACGTGTAATGCTGGTCTTAGAAGGCTTCACTGTAACGGCTACCTTGCAGGAACCTGCCTTATAGTCATTGGTTTCAGATGCTTTTACAGTTATTGTTGCAAGTCCTGTAAATTTCTTAGCAATTTTGATTTTACCTTTTGCATCAATCTTCACTGCCTTATTATCAGAACTGTAGGTCAGTTTTCCGCCACCATTTGACTGCCAGCCAGTATTTACATACTGCTTTTTAGCAGAATAATTTCTCGTAATATCAGATGCAGTAATCTTACCTGCTGCTTTATTGACCTTTACAGTAAATGAAGTACTTCCTGCAAGATAATTTCTGCCTTCTTCCGCTTTCACAGTAACTGTAACAGTTCCAGCATGCATTGCACTGATAACAACACCATTATTATCCCAGAACATTTCGATTATATTGTTTTTGTCACAGGAATATGTGATCTTTCCATCTGTTTCCTGAGCTGTCAGATTATTTTTGTATTTCACGCCGTCAGCAACAGTACCTTCAACCATTTTGTTCTGGAAGTTAAGCGTAGGAACTGCTTTATCAATTACAAAAGTTCCCCTGAAGCTTCCACCGTAATTGCCTGTGCCTTCTACTGTTACAGTTGCATTACCGGCATTGATGTTGTCTGTACTGGTAACTTTGTAGTCCTTGCCAGCTGCCAGTGTATAAACACCATCTGTGATTGTGATTTCTGGTACCTGTGCTTTACCAGTATAGGAGTATCCACTGGTACGCATGTTAATCTTGCAAAGTGCGAGATCTCGTTTCTCCGGTGTCTGAGTTTCCGGATTCCATGGCAGCCAGGTAATATTTCCTCCATAATTCTGAAGTTCTTCCAATGTCCAGCTGTTATCTGCATATGGATAATATGCTGTTGCTGTTACGTTTTTGAAAACATCCTTACCAAATTTCGGACAATTTCCATAGAAGTAAATATTCAGCAGATTCTTGCAGTCTGCAAAAGCTTCATCCCCGATTTCCGTAACAGATTCTTTAATATTGGCATTTACAAGATTTGCACAGTTACTGAATGCATTTGGCTGAATCACTACAGGAGCTTCCTCTGCCGCCGGTTTTATTTCGAAAGTAAGCTGGGCAATTCCTGTATAATTGCTGTCAGCCGCTGCAATAATTGTTACCGTTGCCGTTCCCGGATTGATATTATTAGCATATTCAACTGTATAGTCGTTTCCTTCAACCAGGGTTGTATCATTATATGTTATTGTTACCGACGGTTTCTTTTCTGTTCCGTCAGCAATATAAGCTGTGTCGGTTAACTGGATGTTGCACAACGATAATGGAATAACTGTTGATTCTTCTTTTAATACATGTATTGTTATTTTTTTCTTAAAATCCTCATAATTTTGATTTCCATCTACTTTGATAATAATACCTGCTGTGCCCTCTCTAATTCCCGTAACTTTTCCCACAGCATCTACTGTTGCAATCTGAATGTTATCAGATTCATATGTTGGCTTTCCAATTGTATTCTCTACCTTTATTTGTGCTGACTGTCCTTCGTTGATGGTATCTGATTTGTAAGAAATTTTTGGGGTTTGTGCTGCTTTGCTTACTATTACTGTTATTTTTCGACTTGTCTTTTTATATTCTTCTGTACCAGATGCCGTGATAATAATCTGCGCTGTACCTGTGCCATTTATAGTTACATTTCCATCAACATCCACTATCACTACCTCTGGATTAGCTGATCTGTATGACAATACTCCATTTCCAGTAGAAATGAATGCATTAAGGTTAAATTTACTGTCATCAAATTTCTTATTATAGTTCTCTTCTACAGAAATTACCTGAGTCGGTTTTGCAGATTCACCTACAATACTTGCAATCTTAAATCCCCACGTAGTACCTGCTTTATCAGAAACAAGTTTAATCTTTACAGTGTCTCCCGGTACCTTTATTGTTGTGTCACATACCTCTTTTCCGGTATATTTACCAATTTCTGTTCCATCTCCACTGTAAATGTAAATGTAATCAAATCCCTCCTCTATTTCTGTTCTGGAATCAAATGTTAATTTCAGTGATTCTTCGTTTTCCATTGTATATATCCAGAAATCCGAACAATTATTTTCATAATTATGTGGGCTTTCCATTTCTTCTACCGTCTGTGCAACATGTGCATTGTTTCTTACTGTAATGGTACACGCTCTGGAAGAAACTCCACTTCCATCTTTTGCGACTGCTGTCACTGTGGTTGAGCCTTTTTTCAATGCTCTAATCATACCAGTTTCATCTACGGTTGCTACAGTGTCGTCCGCTGTTTTCCATTCTATCTCTCTGTTATATGCATTTTCAGGATATACGCTGGCAGTTAACTGGTATGTATCAAGTGCATCTAACGATACAGAATCTTTAGAAAGATAAATTCTTTCTACTGGTTGCAATACTGTTACCTTGCATATTGCACTTTCATCTCCTGCCATTATTTTAATCGTGGCTGTTCCTGTTGATTTTGCTGTTATAAGTCCATTATCATCTACAGTTGCAACATTAACATCAGAACTTCTCCAACTTACTTCGTCTGTAAAATTCTCTGGCTCAATATTCATTTTCAGTTTATAACTGCTTCCTTTATTAACAGACAGCTCATTTTTATCCACAGTAACCTTCGTTACTTTTGCTTCTTTTGCAACAAAGTTAATGCTATTTTCCTTTGCAAATGTTTCTGCATACGTTCCAGGAACACCATAAATCGTCAGTTTATCAGGATAACTGAATGCATTGGAAGCTATGGATGTTGTAGCTCTTGGAATTGTAATAGCAGTGAAAGCAACATCATTTTTAAATACGTTATTTCCAATAGATGTCACTTTGTAAGGTACTGCAAGTGATTCTAATTTATCGCAGTGTTCAAAGGCTGAATCAGGAATACTTCTTATTCCTGTACCCAACTTCACATCCGTTAGTTCATCACAGTCATAAAAAATCTGATTTCCAAGTTCTGTAACAGAATCAGGAATTTTAATTTCTGTTAATGCATCACAGTTGTAAAATGCCTGCTCTCTTATTGTAGCTATTGATGCACTCCATTTAATGGTTTTCAGTGATGTACAGCCTGCGAAAGCAGAATCATTAATATTCGTCACACTGCCCGGTAATATTATCTTTTCCAGAGAAGTACAGTTTTGGAACATACCCGTTGTAATATTTTGTATCGTATTATTTAAAGTTACTTTTGTTAATGATGTACAATTACTGAATGTGTATGTTCCCAATTCTTCTATTGAATTTGGAACAGTAATCTCCTCCAAATTTTTGCACTGGTAAAACACATTTTTATACATAGCTTTTATGCCATCTGGAATCGCAATGTTTTCTATTCCTGTACCTGAAAAACTATAATCATAAATTCGTTCCAGTGTAGTCGGCAATATAATCGTTTTCAAATTTGTAAAATTTTTAAAGCATCTTCCACCTAGCCATGTTACTCCTTCTGGAACAGTAATGTTAACACCTTTTTCACTACCTATCGCATTTTCGAATAAACAATCTGGAATGGCCGGTATTCCCTCTTCAAATATTATTTGTTCTAAAGATGTGCAATTATCAAACGGACATTGATAGTTCAATCCATAAGTATCAACTGTCGTAAGTGTTTTGGGTATAGTTACCTTTATTAACGATGTACAATTTCTGAATGCATAATTTCCAATAAACGTTAATTTACCTGGCAATTTCATGTTTTGTATGGATTTACATCCACTAAAAGCTGAGGCACCTATTGAAGTAACCGTATCTGGTATATTAACCTCTACTAATTTCTCACATCCTGCAAATGAACGTTCTTTCACCTCCGTTATTGTATCCGGCACATTAACCTGTTCCAATTTAATGCAACCACCAAACAATGCATAAGGAACCTGGGTAATTCCATCTGCCCAGTTAATTTTTACAATTCCAGAACCACTGAACGGATATCGCCAATTCCATCCATATGTGTCAATGTCTGTTAGAGTTTTGGGAACATTAATTTCTGTTAATGCAATTGTATTACAAAAAGCATAATTGCCTATCCCTTTTAAGCTATTTGAAAGATGTAAATAGGATAATTTTTCGCAATATGCAAATGCACGTTCTCCTATGTATGTTACAGTATCTGGTACATATACTCTTTCTAAACCTGTCTCAGCAAAAATACTGCCTGGTATAGACGTAATTCCCTCTTCAAAATTAATTTCTTTTAGTGCTATACAGCCCGAAAATGGATAAAACCAATTCCAACCATATGTATCTACAGATTGAAGATTCTTTGGCATATTAATTTTTCTTAAATTTATACAATTCCTAAATGCCCAGTTTCCAATCGACTTAACTGTTAATGGAAATTCTACTGATTCTATTGTTGTGTTTTCATAAAACGATTTTGAACCAATCCCTACAACTGTATACCCGTCCACAGTTTCCGGAATATACAGATCAGATGCCATTCCTTTGTATCCGGTGATTGTGGCATTGTTGTCATCGTCAAGAGTATAGGTGTACAGGGGAACTTTGTTGCCATCTGCATCATAACCATATTCTCCGATACCGTCTGACCAGCCGCTGCCCCAATATCTTGATTTTATATTGGTAAAATATTTGAAATCATTTCCTCGTGAACATTTTGCCACTTCTTTACCATCTTCATAATGATGATAAACTCTCAATGGGCTGTTGTCTTCATCAAATATTTCATGCGTTTCCTCATAAGAATATGTTTTTCCACCTCGTGTAATGCTTGCAGTTGCACCTGTAGATGCATAAACATATGCAACAAATGTACCACAATCTTTTGGTGTTCCACTTCCATATGTTACATGTCTTAAAACAGCCTTTCCACCAGCTGTTGCATAAACATATCCTTTAATTGGAAGCAGTTCACCGGTCACTCCCATTCTGGCTTTTAATCCAGCTGATGCACTGGCTTCACATGTAAAAGTAAAAGATTTTGCATTAAATCCTTTTATAATTCTTAACCCATTGGCTTTACTGAAAGAAAGACCTGTTGTCAGATATCCTGATGTTTTACATTCAAATTTACCCCCAAAAGAAAGCTCAGCAATTAAATCCAACCCACCTATACCTGGAATTTGAGCTGGAACAAGGGTAATTTCATTTCGTTTTATAGCCTTCATAGTATCTATATCCAGAGAACAGGTTAAATCGGAATCTCCTCGCAGTTTAATGAATGTTTCCCCCGTAAAACTGACAGAATAGTCAATTTTAGCATTCTTCACCGATGTATTTATAGATACCTTCTGTCCATCACCAACTGAAATCTCACCTGTGACTTTCAATGTCGTATATTTATCAAGATCCACCGAACCTTTTATCCGGGCTTTCCGAGAAGGTGGTGCTTCTTTTTCTGAATATTCTACTTTCAGTCCTTCTGCTGCTTTTCCGATCTGCAATGCACTTGCATCAACAGTACCCTGCATATCAATATTTTCGTACGCATCATCGTGATTGATTTCGGATACTTCTATAATATAATCATTGTTATCTTTTTCAATTTTTTCTGCTTTATAGACACAGGGAATTCCATTCAAATGAACTGCAAAGGAATCACCAACTGTAATTTCTTTTGGGCACTCTGTAATATACACTCTTCCATCATCCAGAAGATACGTTTCGGTACCATCTGGAATCTCAATTATCCCTTCTGCCAGAGTATATTTGTCATCGTGATTTACGTCAACATCTGTAGAATTCCATATTGTTTTTGCATCTTTCAACATAAATGTTACTTCATCAGATGTAACTTCTTTTTCTGGACAAAACTCCCCATTAACTAATGTAAACCACTTTCGATTAATGGCTACCTGTGCTGAGTCTTTGTCATTAACCTTATTACTATCTGTAAAGGTATAACTATCTTTATTCTCAAGCTGATACCCCAGACAATAATTTAGTGTAGATGCTGCAAATTCCCTTGTTACAGGATTCTCCGGATATATCGGATTGCCTGCTTCAACATCGACCACGCCAAACTGAACAGCAACTAAAATATCATAGTAATACTTTGACGATGAATCCAGATCACTGAAATAATTATCCGGATAATTCTCATCTTCTACTGTCATTTCAAATGTATCAACCAGATTCGACAGCCACTCAGCCCGTGTTATTGCACTTTCACTATTTGAGTTATTTGCTGCAAAAACTCCGTTCTGAATTGTAAGTATCATTAGTATCATTATAAATAATGTTATTATCTGAGTTTTCTTTTTCTTATTCATATAACACATCCCCCTCCATGTTATGTAATCCAATTTCAAGATTATATAAGACTCTGAAATTTACTGCCCCTCTGTTATCTTGCAATTTGTCGCTACAAATACACTGCAAAATGTACTCATAATGAGCATTAATAGTTTTGCAATTCTTTTCTGTTTTCTTTCATACTCTTATCTCTCCTTCATTTTATATTTATACATTTGAATACTTCGATTATATCTTTTCCCCCTCCTCGAATAAACCGTTTTGCACCAACAGCACGGTTACTGTAACCAACAACATTTTTCAACAAAACCTTACATTTTACACCTCTTGACATTATCCACAATATGTTCTATGATGGTTTTTGTCAGGAACATATTGTACTTTTCTTTTATGTTCTTAATAATAATTCGCCTGCTGTTTTTCACAGATTCTTACAGGCAATTCTGGCACATCGCCAACGCTACCAATTCATTTTTTATTTGTTGGCAGTACTGGAAATGCTGTAAGCATCATGCTCTGATTTTTACAGAAGAAGATCCTTTTGATCAGCATTACATGATCTATACCGTACACAATCAGTGCCAGGAAGTTCCAGACCTTGAATACAATGATGGTTTGGTCTTTTATTACTTCAATGCTTCAGGAACCAAAGGCGGTACACCGGCAATCAAAGCAATGCTCAATTATCTGAAAAACAGCTCCGAATCCAATGTTATAAATAACGATATCAGGGAACTTCACCAATATGTCACACAAGTGAAGCTCCAACCGGAAGTGAGGGATGAGTATATGCATTTAGATGAACTTATTGCATGGCATCGGAAAGATGGATTTAATGATGGTTTTGGTAATGGTTTTGAAGAAGCTATTTTTAATCTTCTCAGCGATTATGGCAAAATCCCGGAAGACTTAAAAGAACAGATAAATAACCAGAAAGATATTTCCATACTTCGTCAATGGCTTAAGCTAGCTGCCAGAGCTGACAGTATAGAAGATTTTCGCCAGAAGATTCAATAAAATAGAATTCCCCTCAGTGTTTGATTTCTCAAACTCTGAGGGGAATCTAACTTGCATTGGTTAGCTATATTTTCTTATTATTTCTTCGTCTTAATCTTTTTTGATTTGCTCCATGAAGAGTAAACTTTCCCACCAGCCTTCTTATAAGTTGCTATTCGGACGTAATATGTCTTTCCTTTTTTCAATTTAGACAATGTAACTGTTGTTTTCTTGTTTTTGCTTATATTCACGTATTTAACAGCCTTTTTAAACTTCTTATCTGTGGAATACAGTATTCTGTAGCCAGTAACTGACTTATTCCTTTTCCATGTAACCTTTATTTTTCCTTTTGTTGCATTAGATAAGCCAGTAAGTTTTGTTCCTTTTGGTCTGACTGTGACAGTAATACATCTGGAAGTTTTATTATATGTGGCTGTCTCTGCCGCCGTGATTGTAATTACTGCTTTGCCGACAAATTTTTTTGCAATTGTAATTTTTCCTTTTGCGTTTACCTTTACTAATTTATTATTTGATGAATAAGTCAGTTTTGCACCGCCATTTACCTTTGCATTAATATTTACAGTCTGCCCTTTTCCGGATACATTCTTTACAATATCTGTTGCCTTGATTACATTGTCTTTTTTCGTTGTCTTATTGTTATTATTGCCTGACGGCTTAGAATTCTGAGGCTGTTGAATTTTGAAATTAACACTGATGCTTCCTGTATAGCTTCCTTTTCCCGTTATCGTAACTGTTGCGGTTCCCGCATTTATATTACTCGAATACGCAACTGTATAATCAGTTCCATTTTGAAGTGTATAATCTTCATCCTGCACTGTCACGGATGGAGTTTTTGCTTTTCCGTCATATATATACTTCGTTTCTGATAAAGTGACTTTTGCATTACGAATTTCTTTTAAAATATCTCCAAAAATTTTTGATACCGGAGCGCTAAAATTTTCTCTCAGCAAATATCTGAATGAAATTGTTCCCGTTTCATCCGCTGTTTTCTGTCCTATATACAGAAGATTTGACGCTGCCAGAAGATCTTCCGCATTTTCATCTTTTACCATCACAAATAAATATCTGCTGTGTGGGACAAGTTTTGAAAACATCATAGAAGAACCGGCTGCCTGCTCATCCTGTGCATATGATACTGGTGAAGTAATCACTTCTGTTATTTCTTCATCCTCTGACCCGAAAGCCTCTTCAGGTTCCTCTTCAACTATTATGTTATCTGATTCTGCTGCATCGTCTGTCTTTCCCTGATCTTCATCTTCCTCAATAGAAATCTCCTGTCCACTGTCTTCAGTTTCGGAAGCTACTACATCATCTGCAAATTCCGACTCTTCCAGCTGGATCTCTGAATCATCAAATTCTTCACCTGCTACTGACAGATCATCTGATACTTCTTCCTCCTGTCCTTGCAATTTATTTACTAAAGACATATTTAAAGAAATACACGGTCGAACTCCTCTGCTATAATTTGCAGGGGAATTATTATTAAATTCAACATCTTGTGTTACCCATAGTGGATAGTTCCATAATCCAAAATATGAACCTGTACAACTGGTATGATAATTATGATTACCACTTCCAGAAAATTCTGTTCCAATGCCCTGCTGATCAGTTTTTGATAAGTTCTTAATCATTTCATGTGACGGTAATGAAACCTTATCTTCAGTAATGATACTGTTTTCATTTCCCCAATCGCATGCATACCATGTATTCAGATTGATACACTTCTGTTCATTTTCCGTAAATGCTCTGTTTAGGAACTCGCCATTACACCATTTGCGCAAATCCGAATTATTCCACGATACACACATATCATTAATTGTTCCATATGTATGATTATCCAGAACTTTATCTGAAATCAATACTACATTTGTTCCATCACTCGATATTTTTCTCCATAAAACAGGCATAAACTGATAATAATTCGGATCATAATCCCTTCCACTCATGAAAAATTTTGTATTGTTATATATAATTATTCCATTCTCTGCTGTATTTTTCAGTCTCGCCACTTTATTATATAATTCAGATTTTTTATCCACCTCTACCTGAGGATATTCTCCAAATTGTACCAGATCAGGATCCGTTGGAACTGCCGGAGGTGTTATTACAGGTACCATTTCCAGTTTCATTTCAACTACAACTTTAGTTCCCCTGCCATGTACAGTAAGATTTGCTTCTCCCTTCATATCTCCATCATTTACTGCATGTACAACATAAGAACCATCAGGCAGATAAACTTTCTTTACTTCACTGCCTGTCAGTTCAACAGAATCCTTAAAGGAAGTTTCCTTTTCTCTTATATCTACCGCTTCGCCACTTTTTTTATCTGTAACAGTTATTGTAATGACACCTGGAACACTATTTCCATTTGTATCTTTTACCCTGATTTTGACCGGGTTGCAGATATGTGGACAGGTTCCCCACCCCAGTTCGTTCCAATCAAATGAATAGTAGAAATCAGCAATTTTTATAGATGATTCAACTGACTTTTTTTTATCTATTTCCCCTTTTACAATATCTACTGATGCTTCCAAGGACAGCTTACCTTTTATTTCACCTTTTAAGCAGTTTTGGCAGTCATGTATCACATCTTTACTTAAATCAAAAAAGGAACGAGTTGCTGTAATCTCTGCACCTCCTGAAAATTCCAGCGAAGCCTTGGCCAAATCAGCGCTTATGATTGACACATATGGCGTTGCCTTTAAACCTACAAAGATTTTACCCTCCAGTTTAATACAACTCTGACATTTAGGATGTGATGAAAGATCTTTAAATCCTGTATTACCATCATAGGCTGCACCAACAGTTCCCTTTATTTCACCACTCCATTCCAGTTTACCTGATGCCTCTACAACAAAGGCTGGCGTAAATCCTACATTTATACACGGCAATGGCATTATCTCAATACGACCGAGCGGAATTTCTCTTATTGTTAATTTTCCTGTTATATTTACAGAAATCCCTGCTGAATAATCCATCTTTACAGAGAAATAGCGATAGGAAGGTGTAATATAAAAATCTACTGAAAATGTAGAACCATACGTAAAACTTCCTGTAACACTTACATTATCGTCAAACTTTTCTTTTATATTATATGATTTACTAGGCTTAACACTGTTACCCCCTCCGATTCGTGAAGCTCCTGCTGAAAAAGCATCTTCTTCCGGATCAGCAGGTGTAACTCCCTCCTCCAGATTACTGTCATCTACACTCCAGGTTCCCTGTGATCCATCTGTTTCGATTTTGACATAATCAAAATAATCATTTAAATCTGTTTTTACATCTTTACGAACTATAACTGTCGTGCCATTCACTGAAATATCTGCAACCTTAACAAGAAGAAGCGTTCCGTCTTCATAATTATAGGAAAAAGTATCCCCGGAAGACAATTCTGTGAAGTTGCTGTCGGCATTTGTAATCGTATACGTACCATCTCCGTTATCTGTCAGCCTGTTTTTATCTGCTCCTTCGTCTGCTACTGTTGTTTCATCATTAAGAACAGCAAAATTCGTTTCTTTATCATTGTCAAGTTGAACAACTTTGTCCTGATCATAATCATCCACTGTTGAATTTTTCAGATCCTGCACGGTTTTCGTATACAATTCTGTCGTATAGGCCTCACACAGTGGCTCGTGACTTTCCCTGTTCAAAAGATATGCAGTTGCAACAAAGTATTGCGGCATTTCTCCTGAAATGGTAATCTCTGCTGTATTTTCTTCCTGAGAAACAAAGTCTTTGCCCGAGGCCAGCATCTGAAGCTGTTCCTCATCATATACAGCAACAACCAGTTCTGCTTCTGTCTGTGTCTGAAACTCAACAACTGCTGTATTATCCTCAAATTCAAGTCCTGTTATATTATCTGCTGACTGTTTACGGTTCTCAGACTCCTGCGTTTCCTCTGAAATAGCCGATGCCAGTGCATCTCCTACTGAATCATTTCCTTCTACTTCAAAGTTCTGAGAAGTGTCTGTTACCTTACCTTCCTGTGCATTTGCTGACAAATCTGATGCTGCAAATACGGTAGTTCCTGCCGGAGTACTACCAAGCGATATTGCAAGCAAAAGTGCCAACCACCGTGTTCCTGCTTTATTTTTTCTGCTCATACGTTCTTCCCCCCATTTAAACTTTTTAATAAGTTTGATTTGATTTCATATTAAATACATCTTCTGGTTTTATATTTCCGTTATATCTGTTTTCTCATGATCTTTTTACCTCATCGAAGCTTATTTCTATTTGCTGTTGTGTTTTTCTTAAAATGATATTTTCTTATCTTTTTTCCTGTAAAATACTGTTTATTGAATTTCTTATATGTTTTATAGCTACATTCTTTGCCGTTTCCATTATATTTTGAATAACTGCAACTTCGTGTAACTTTTCCGTCCAGCCAGTAACTTGACATGTTGATCCTTAATTTTGTGTACATTTTTCCTTTTTTGTATTGAATCAGATCATATCCGGATAAACCGGTTCCACCATGAGACCGCACAACCAACGCTTTCTGAGAAGGATTGTATTCTATATACTCTCCACCTTTATCCCATGCCCAAACCTGTCCGATCCAGTCAGACAGCATTCTTATTTTTCCTTTTTTGTATGTAAATACACTGATTCCGCTTTCATCTACTGATTCAATAATCAGTTCAGGAACCTTGTCTTTATTGATGTCAATAGTTGTAAAACCTTTTATTCTGTACGTACGTCCGTAGTTTGTAGTAAAACTTCCTCTCTTCAGGAATTTTTTGTATGCTTTCATTGCTTTTGTTCTGGTTGATGCAGCCTGTACCATTGTTGTACTGACATTTTCTGTTGTAAAGGCAACACTAAATATCAACATCAACAAAACACCTGTTCTCACAATCTTTTTCCCTATATTCTTCATACTTACCCTCCTTGACAATGCTTTTATTTGATTATATCGTTGTACAAATTTGTAATAAAGCCCTTTACACCAACAGCATGTTTTCTGTCACCAATTGCATATCTACTGGTGCAACAATCTTAACAGCATTCTTCGACAAAACAATCCCTTTTACACCTCTTGACATAATCTACAATATGTTCTATGATAGTTTCTGTCAAGAACATATTGTACTTTTCTTTTATGTTCTTAATAATAATTCGCCTGCTGTTTTTCACAGATTCTTACAGGCAATTCTGGCACATCGCCAACGTTACCAATTCACTTTTTATTGTTGGCAGTACTGGAATGCTGTAAGCATCATACTCTGATTTAAGTTTTTCCGGACTGCCGGAAAGGACGATTTTTATGAGCTACACAAAACGCAGCTTTGATGAACTTAATGTTCTGGATGACTTTCTTATGAACGCCATTGCTTCTGATCCTGAAGTGGGAAATGCTTTCTGCCGGACATTGTTATCAGTCCTGTTGCAGAAAGAAATCGGCAATATCCAGATTATTTCCCAAAAGGTAATTATGCCGCCAACACCAGAACACCGTGGTATACGCCTGGATATTGAAGCCAGGGAAGCACTCGAGATTTCCCCCGGGCTTCCTTCCCTGAACATTTATGATGTAGAACCACATCTTTACGATCTTGATAAATTGCCCAAACATAACCGTTTTTATCAGGCACGTATTGATGGACGTTATATGAAAAGCGGTGAAAAGGATTTTTCTGCTCTTCCGAATCTTTACATTCTGACCATCACAGAAGAAGATCCTTTTGATCAGGACTATATGATCTATACCGTACACAATCAGTGCCAGGAAGTTCCAGACCTTGAATACAATGATGGCTTAGTATTTTATTACTTCAATGCTTCAGGAACCAAAGGTGGGACACCGGCAATCAAAGCAATGCTTAATTATCTGAAAAACAGCTCCGAATCCAATGTTATAAATAACGATATCAGGGAACTTCACCAATATGTCACTACTGTGAAGCTCCAACCGGAAGTGAGGGATGAATATATGCATTTAGATGAACTTATTGCATGGCATCGGAAAGATGAAATCAGAGATACTACTATTAGCAATATCTTCGACCTTCTCAGCGATTACGGTCAAACCCCAGAAGATTTAAAAGAACAGATAAATAGCCAGAAAGATATTTCCATACTTCGCCAGTGGCATAAGCTAGCTGCCAGAGCTGACAGTATAGAAGATTTTCGCAGAAAAATTCAGTAAAAATGGTGCTGGGCATAACACCCAACACCAAGTTTGTCTACAGTCTGAAAGATATATATCTTTTATTCATATTTTCGGGCGTTGCTTCGAATCGAAAACCTTTAATTTTACTCTCATCTCCTTCCGGCCATATCTCCATATAAAATTCATCGAAAGACTCTGTCCCATTATAATCTCCCATCTCTCTGAGTTTGTACCACTCAGGATTTACGTCAATATATACCTGAAAAGAATTCTGACCATAATAATAATAATTGCTCTATGTTTATTTCACCTTAATCTTAATCTTCACAGTCTTTTTGCCTGCTTTTACTGTAATTGTTGTTTTTCCTTTTTTCTTTGCTTTTATTACGCCCTTTTTGGTTACTGTTGCAACTTTTTTGTTAGAAGAGCTGTAAGTAATTTTCTGGTTGCAGGTAACTGGTGCAACTACTGATGCTAATGTCAGTTTTTCTTTAACTTTAAGTGTAATGCTCCTTGAAACCTTTTTGTTTGTTGCTTTGTTCAGAACTGTAATCGTTTTTGCCGCCACAGTGGATTTCTGAACCTTCACCTTGATCTGAGAAGTAAGTCCACTCTGTAATTTTACTGTAACTTTTGCTGTTCCGGCTTTTTTTCCTTTTATCTTTCCGGATGCAGATACTGTTAATATCTTTGCCTTGCTGCTCTTCCATGAAATAACTCTGTCACCTTTTTCCAGTCCGCTTACTTTAATCTGGAATGACTGTTTTACTTTCAATGGAACTGTTTTCGGAACATTTAATGTAATGGTCGCTTTCAGTTTAGAAATCTGTTTTGTCTGCATTATGGCACCACATACCGCACATTTCAGTTCCTGACTTCCTTCTGACAATACAGTTGCCTCTTTTACTGTTTTCCACTTTCCTGCTGTATGTCCTTTTGCAGGGATCTTCTCTTCATAGGATTCCTGACATTTACTGCAGGTATAAATTTTCTTTCCACTTTTAACGCACGTAGGTTCCTGTGTTTCAGATAACTGATATGTATGTTCACATTTATCAACTGGATTTATTTCAACTTCTGCCTTTACATCATCCTTTCTTCCATATTCATTTGATAATATCAACCACATATCCAGACCTTTTTGAGGTTTTATTTTAAGAGTATAATAATCATCTGTTTTCTCTATCAACTGAATTCTTTTGACAAATTTTTTATTAAACCAGCTTCCATACTCTGTTTGAATATCATACATGTATTCATCATTATTCAAAACTTTTTCATATTTAGCGACAAAATCACAGGCAGGAATTTTGATTATATAATCATTTCCTGTATCATCCGGCAGTTTATAGAACACACCATACTGATGTAGAGTGACAGCATTTCTGCCTGTATGTAATTTCTGTCCGGCCAATTCCTCTTCTGTAGAATCTTTTACAGTGATGCTATAATTTCCGATAATTTCTTTTTGAATATTATCGTCCTCGTCCCAATCCTCGCCGTCACCTGAGGTACTATCATTGACTATTTCTTTATATAAAGAAATAGTATATGTTCCTGCTTTATTTGAACAATATAATGACTCAGTATCACCATATATCACATTTCCATATGGATCTTTCAGACCATGCGGATCCTCTAGATACGGATTGTTTATGCAATATACTCCATCCATATAAGGATAACCCCAATAGCCCCATAACTCATCAAACCTGTATTCATTAACGGTCTGATCTGCATAAGTAACTTTCAGCTTCCAGTCGCTGAGATAAGGTGTATCCGGATATGTCCGATAAACTGTTTTACCTGGTATAACCTCATAATTTGTTGCCTCTTTTTTCCTGTCTAAAGAAATTGTGTATTTTTTTTCATTACCATCGTTTTTAATTGTTCCATAATAAAACCAGAAATAATATGTAACATCTTTCTCTAACTCAAGTTTATCTTTTGAATCAAATCGGTAATTATAATCCTCTTCTTCATCATAATAGATGTCCCAGTATTCACCAGAATAATAGTCTCCAGTTAAATAATATGTTCCGGTTTCCTCCGGCACAAAAGTATATAATTTTATCTTTTCGCCATATCTCCTTGTTGCTGTAATTTCATTGGAACCGGCATTTAACTTTTTATCAACCAGCTTTGACGGATCAACAACCGTTACCCTGCATTCTTTACATGATGCTAATTCTACAAATTTTCCATCTACATATCCAAGTACTATATAATATTCTCCAACTGGTGCATTATCATATATCTGACCTGCATCAGTTTTTAATCGTAGTTCATAATGATTATATGAAGCATCAATTATGCCACTGGCACATGTATCAGTGAATTTTACTCCATATCTGTCTTCTATCTCATATATCAGAAAATCTTTATAAATGCTTCCAAATCCCTGTGGAATGCAAAACTGATTTACAGAAGTCTTCAGAGATGCCTTTGTAGCCCACTTAATTTCCGTACTGACATTTACTACACAATTCCGACATTCTCCTAAAATAATGTATCCATTACAGTAATATGATAAAACCAGGGTATATTTTCCAGCTGGGATTTCATCAGCTAAATCTGTTTCATATATTTCTCCATCAGAAGCTTTTAAACACCAGTTGTATATTTCGTTTTCTTTTACTGTGAAATAGTTTTCATATTCTTTTCCTTTTCCGGACACTGTACTGCCATCTTTGTATGTAAGTTTATATGTTACTTTATCTACATACAATGCACCGGATCCCTGCTGATATGAAATCTCGGCCAGCCCTGAGGATATTTCTGCTTTCACTGCCCATTCTGTTTCATCATCGTCATATGCTCCTGACTTATTTTGTTCCTCTTCTTCCTCTGTTTCCTCCTCATCACTGGTTAAATTTTCTTCTTCAATATTAATTTCATCTCCAAAATCTTCCTCAGGTGCATCTGCATCGGCTTCGTCAACAGATATCTCTTCACTGTCAGGTACAACTTCTGCTGCCTCATCTGTCTCTTCAGCTTCAAAGTCTGATATTGCAGTTTCTTCGTTTTCCACAGCCTCCACTTCTGTTTCATCAGTTATTTCCGCCCCGAATGTCGGTACGCCACCTGAAAAAGTCAACATGCCACTCAGTAAAAATGCCAGCCATCGTGTTCCTGCTTTGTTTTTTCTGCTCATAAGTTCTTCCTCCATTTAAAATATTTAAATAAACTTAATTGATTTTTAATCATAATACCGTAAATTATCAAATGTATCACTTCTGTCTGTATAATCCCAGTCTGCGAGACAAAGCCATCCGCCTTGTCCTGTCTCGCCCTGTACATAAACCCAGTTTTCAGAATCTGTATATGGGAAGCATACATTCTGTGGTTCCATAACAGTCTCTTCTGAATCTTCATTCATATCTGAATATACACTTATCTCTTCTTTAAGATATGCAAAATAATCATCTTCTTTTCCCGGATACGTGAAGTCCAGACTGTAGTTATACACTTCCTGTGGTATTTCTTCTATGAAACCAGCATCATTTACCTTCCAGCTTGTTTCAATAGCTGCTGTACTCATAATATCGCATCTGGTTTTTGTTTTTATTTCTTCGCCCTCGATTTTCATGTTTTCCGGCCAGGAAGCAATCTGTCCAATATTCGTCAGTGTATTGCCATCGTATTTGAAGAACGTGGTTAAAGGATCATCACTCGGTCCATATTCATATACCATAACCAGTATATCTTTTCCATTCAGGCTGACTCCATATAAGTCTTCTTTCACATTTTCACCATAGTCTGAAAATGATTCTGAGCCAACTGTCAACGTATATGTTTCCGGATATTCTAACTTAATCAATGTAAGATGAAGCCAGTCCTTATTTCCGTCCTGATTCAGATCCAGCATACAGTCATATCCCAGCTCTACCACTTCTCCATTCAGCATTTTTTTGACAGATGCGTCATCAATAACTGTATGATTGTCTGATGAACTTGACGTAGTTTCGGCTGCTGTTCCTTTTTCTATTGAACTGAGCAAATCTATATTGCTTTTTTCACAGGTATTAAATACATCTTCTGAAAAATCTTCCGGCTTTATGGTTCCGTTATACCAGCTTTTTGAGTTAAAATAATTCTGATATTCTGCAGAATCAAACATTCTTCCATGTCTTGCATATATCTCATTTATAGCAAGTCTGAGCTCATCTTTTGACAGACCCGAAAGTTCATCATATGTATAAACTCTGCTGGCACTGTCCGGCAGTATATAATCATTTTCTGCGGCATAAACCACATTACTTTCGATTGCTGTAATCGGGCTCACACTTAATGCTGATGCTATAAATAACACTTTTATCAGATTCTTTTTCATACACCTGTCCTCCCTGACACAAGTCGTCAATATACTTTCTGAAATTTAATATTTTTATAAAATTTATATTTACGTATTGTATTACTATAGTTTGCTTTACTCATTGTATATGTCTTATATGTCGAACGTCCTGTTTTGCGAGTATTTACTTCTGTATGATAATAGAGTTCTTTTGAATCACTGTAAACAGTTACATTAAGACGATTACTTTTTATGCTGGCATATGATTTATCGCTGGAGTTTCCATTCCATAAATAATATTTTCCATTCCGTTTATAAAGGGCCAGTGGTCTCCCACCACCATAAGAGCCCATAAATTTCACTTTGCCGCCAATATAATAATAAACTTTGCAGCTATAATAGATATTTCCCTGTTTCCAGTCTGATCCTGTAACCACAAGCAGTGCCGGTTTCTTTGAAGGACCAATCTTCACAATACTGTATCCTTTTATAGTATGTTTATTTTTCTTAATATATTTACGATAGGCTTTTTTCATAGTTGATGCAGATGCTGCCTGTACGGTTGTTGTCTTGCAGTTTGTAACTGCAAATACACTACAGAAAACAACCAGCATAACTATTATTAATTTTGCAATTTTATTTCTGGATTCTTTCATAACTCTTTCATCTCCTAATATAATAATGTAACTTCTCAAAATACTTTCTGCTCTTTTGCCAGAAAATACTTCTGCTCTAATTAACTGAACTGATATAATATACAGTGCTTACAGATCTTTTGCTGTATCCGGTCCGGATAACTGTTGCAGCTGAATCTGAATCTTTTGTACCAACAGCATGGTCATTGATATTTCCTGTACTGAAATTCCATCTCTGTCCGTCTCCCAGCGAAAATGTATAACGTTTGTAGTTTGCATAATTGTATGCGGCTGAACTGCAGGCAGAATATGGAGTTGTAAACCAACCCTCTACTGCGTTTGCAAGCGTCAGATTATATTGATGACAGTCACTGGTTCCCTGAAGAGGTTCTCGTCCTCCACATACCGGACAAAGGAAACAATAGTATCTGTACAATGCCGTTGTTCTTACTTCCTGAGTACTGCTTCCATATGCCGGATTCAATGACCATCCGCTCCATGATCCGTACTGCTTTCTGGATCCGGTTCTTACAGTTCTCGAAACTGAATATGTCTGTCCGTTTGTTTTTATTGTTGCTGTTATCACTGCTGTTCCAACACCTTTTGCTGTAACATTCCCTGCATTATTAACTGTAGCTACAGACGGATTTGAGGATTTCCATGTGACATTACCACCAGTTGAACAGTTTACTTTTATCCCACAGGTATTATTCCCTGTGCTTCCGGTTGAGACAGAAATATTCGGTTTTGATGAACTATTTCCTGAATTTGAAATAACCGGTCTGTTTTGCGTATTATTTTCATAATTTCTTATTGAGGTAACTACAAAACCTCTGGAATTATTCGCCTTTTTTACAGTAAATACAGTTTTTCCTGTATACACGCCAAATACATCCAGACATTTTACAGTAATTTGAGCTCCGTTTCCTTTTCGAACTGCTTTTACAAAAATGAATTCTGATGTATCCTGAATCCATGGATTATGAATTACCTACTTGCCTCTTCTGACTGGTAACTTAACTTTTTTTACTCTTACTCCATATACATCATATATATATTTATGCACCACTTTTTTAGGTACTAACATATCCGTAGAAGTTCTTGAGTCATATTTTTTATATTTTTCCCAAAAAGTAATGTGAAAATCATATTTTACAATTTTAGGAAGCTTTTTTTTGAATTCTTTTCGATTGGAAAAATCCATATCAAAATAATCCCCGGCTCTTCTTTCAAAGAATTCCTTCACACTTTTCTTTTTGAAAATCTTCATGTTAATTTTCTTTGATGCTGCTTCTGTTGTCACAGTATTTGTAGCTGTTACCGCTGAAAACGCAAATACAAAAACAAAGAAAATCAACATGGTTTTAATTAACACATTTTTTCTTTTTCGCATATCCATCCCTCCTGAAAAACACTTTTATTTTATTATATCGTTGCACGAATTTGTAATAAAGTACTTTACACCAACAGCATGTTTTCTGTCATGAATTACAACTTCATTATTGCCCCCCCAGCCTGTCCGAAAACCTTATTTTTAGGCATAAATTTAGCCCCTTTCCTTCATCTGTGACATTGAAAACTGAATAAAATACACAGGATGAAGAAAGAGGCTTATG
>NZ_JBQHUL010000048.1:0-18876 GCF_052065235.1 Blautia sp. HCP28S3_G10
TAAATTCCGCTAAAATCATGATTTCTTGATATGCCGGAATTTAGTCTTGCAAGAACTTTTAGGAACAGGGGTTTACTTTTGCAAACTGGAAGTCAGTTTTCCAATTCAGCTTATATTTTTTATATGTTATTATTATAGCGAAATATACGTACTTTTGTACAGTATAAGGAAACTTTTCTTTAAATTAGTTTCTTTATAATAAACTTTATTTATTTGCACTTAATTTTATTTCCGTTAAAATAGAAACGAACTATAAATTTTGATGGGGGAACTTAATGAATTATGAAAGAAAAAAAGAGTAGCTTTTCCGGCTCTGTCGGTTTCGTTCTGGCTGCTGCCGGAAGTGCTGTTGGTGTTGGAAATATCTGGCGTTTTCCATATCTCTGCGCCAAAGACGGGGGCGGGCTTTTTCTGCTGGTCTATCTGGTGCTGGTACTGACTTTTGGTTTTGTACTTCTTACAACTGATGTGGCGATTGGCCGTAAAACAAAGAAAAATGCATTGCAGGCTTTTGGCGACCTGCATCCGAAATGGAACTTTATCGGTAAACTGACATTCCTGGTCCCCACACTGATCATGACTTATTACTCAGTAATCGGAGGGTGGATTGCCAAATACCTTTTTATCTATATTGTCTCAGATGGAAAAGATGCCGCAACAGATGGATATTTTACTTCCTTTATCACCTCAGACATTGCACCGATCGTATTTATGCTGATCTTCCTTGCGCTGACTGCATGGATTGTTTTCCGTGGTGTAGAAAAAGGTATCGAGAAATTTTCCAGGATCATTATGCCCGGTCTGATCCTTCTTATCCTTATTATTGCTATTTTCTCTCTGACTCTGTCTTATAAAGATGCAGATGGCACTGTTCGTACAGGACTTCAGGGACTGGGCGTATACATTAAGCCGGATTTCAGCGGTCTGACTGTGAAGCGTTTCCTGGAAATTCTTCTGGATGCCATGAGCCAGTTGTTTTTCTCACTGAGCGTTTCCATGGGAATTATGATCACTTATGGTTCCTATGTAAAAGATGATGTAGATCTGAACAAAGCCACCAATCAGATTGAAATTTTTGACACAGGTGTTGCCTTCCTGGCAGGGATGATGATCATTCCGGCAGTGTTTGTATTCCTTGGCACAGATGGTATGGCTTCCGGTCCAAGCCTTATCTTTATTTCTCTTCCGAGAGTTTTTGAGGCAATGGGACCGATTGGAAGACCCGTTGCAGTTGCATTTTTTATCATGATGGGATTTGCAGCACTGACTTCCTGTGTATCTGTTATGGAAACTCTGGTTGCAAACTGTATGGAACTCTTCCATAAATCTCGTAAAGAAATGTGCGGTATGGTTGGAATTTATTCACTGATCACAGCAGTATTGATCTGTCTCGGTTACAATAAACTGTATTTCGAGCTGAAACTTCCGAACGGCTCTGTGGGACAGCTTCTGGATGTAATGGATTATATCAGCAACAGTTTCCTGATGCCGTTTATTTCCCTGCTGACAAGTATCCTGATCGGATGGGTTATCGGCCCTGACTGGATCGTTGGCGAAGTAGAACGAAACGGCGAACATTTTAAACGTAAACAATTATATCGCTTCATGATTCGCTATGTAGTACCTGTAATCATGTTAGTTCTCTTCCTGGTTTCTGCTGGATTTGGAAATCTGTTTTCGTAAATATAATTTATACCCAAAAGCTGCCTGGTCATTTTGCCAGGCAGCTTTTGGGGTTTCTATTCATTTTTTTTAGTTGGTGATAAAGCACAGATGCCATAACTATCAGTCCCATGTATCCCATTATTGGATATAATGTTCCTACCAGTGATGAGAACGGCAGGAATCCAGGCACCATCGCACATATACTGACTGCGGAGATAATACCAATCTTCTTTTTGGGATCGTCTGTAGTTACTCTTGAGGTAATTCCATATAAAGCACTGATTGCAACTGTAAATATTGCTGCCACTAAGACAACCGCATATATTACTCCAAGTGGTTTCCATATATTTCCCGCCAGTTCAACCATAGGAATTTCACTTGTTCCAACCACCTGATAATTTCTCAACAATGCTCCATTTATAAACAGTAAGCACACACCTAATGCCACAGCCCCCGCCGTAATACCAGCATTGCGAATCTTCTTATCATCTTCTACATTGCCTATTGAAATAAGAATTGGACTGTTAGACATTACACAGTAGGAGCAGTAAACAAGTACAGATATCCATATATTGGGAGCTGATGTAGTAATGCCGGCTCCCTTTATTGCCACATCAGCTACTGCAAAATCTGTCGTTCCCGTAAAAAAAGCAATACTGGCAACTAAAATGGAAAAGGCAACAATTATTGGTCCTAAAAAGCCACCAATCTTCAATGTAATTGCAAATCCAAAAGATACTGCCAGAACACTTGCGACTGCAATAATAACTCTGCCTATATATTGATTAATTCCGAAATACTGAAAAAGTGTTGTTCCTCCACCTGAAATCATAACGGAAAATCCAATGAACATAAAGAAAAGAAACGCTGCCTCAAAAAATTTTCCTACATATTTTCCACAGAGATACTTCATAACGGGTCCATGTGTATTTGTATGCAGTTCATTTCCATATTCTGCAAATTTTATCCCAATCCAGATAAAAATAATCATTGCAGCAACTATTGCAAACATACTAACAGCTCCATAATTTGTATAAAACTGCATTACTTCCTGACCCGAAGCAAACCCCGCTCCTACAACTGCCCCAAAATAAGACCCGCCATAAGAAAGTATTTTCCCTGCCGTACCTTGTTTTTTTCTTTCCATAATATTATTTTCCTACCTTCCCCTTATAAACATAATTTACTACTGTTCACAGGTAATATCTTGTTACTGTTCACTCCGTTCGCAGTAACTTGGTCAAAATGCATTCCAAATCACCTTCGGTGATGGCATTTTGCCCCGTATGTCTCGGGATTTTGCCATATTCATGGCAAAACACCTCGCGGAATATTACCTGTGAACAGTAACAATATCTTCATTAATTCATTATATTCTCTTCTTTTCGGGTTGTAAAATGAATATTTAAGTATTAATATATAACCATATAGTTATTATTCGAAAGGAAAACATCTTATGAATAATCTTGACCTTGAAGCTTTTTTATCTGTTGTCAAATATGGAAATCTTACGCGCGCCGCTGAATCTCTTTTCATTTCTCAGCCAGCTCTTACCAAACGTCTTCTTGCTCTTGAAAAAGAACTTGGCTGTCAGTTGATTGTCCGCGGTAAAGGTCATAAAAATATTTCCCTGACAGATAGTGGTGAGTCTCTCATCAGCATTGCATATCAATATAAATCTCTTGACAACGAATTACAAACCTTAAAATTTAAAAACACCCGAAAAACTTTTACGATCTGTTCATCGGATGGTCCTCATATGTATATTTTTCCCAAAACATATAAAGATTTTATTAATCAATATCCCGAAATCTCATTAAAGCTTGTTACTGCTGATTATCCCCAATGCTTTGATGCTATTCAACATCAACACGCTGATCTTGCTTTTACGGGAGCTGATTATTACTACAAAAATATTGTTTCCATCCCCATGTACAGCGAACCAATGTATTTTATCTGCCGTTCAGACAGCAACTACCCTGACTCTGTATCTCCTGATTTGCTGAAAGCATGCAATGCAATTTATTCTCCTTATTCATCTGATTTCACTAAATGGTGGGATTACTGGTTTCGTAAAGATTCAAAACCTTTTATTGAAGCTCATCTTATAGCACAGGTTGAGGATTTTATGTTATCATTTAATAAAGATATATGGACAATTGTACCTGCTTCTGTAAAAAATAAATTTACTAAAAATCCTTTTCTTTCTACACGAAAACTGATGTCTCCACCACCCGAACGAATTATTTATCTGGTAAAACTTATTTCAGAAGATAATGTTCTTACCAGTTCTTTTCAGTCAATAATGAGAGAGAATCTTTCCAGAATTAAGGGCATCAACCTTCTTCTGTAAAAAAATCCTTTGTATCCTCTGTAGAGGCGATTGTTTCCAGGTCTTTTGTAAAATTTTGCCTGTATATTCATAAGTATGTAAAATTTCTCCACCAAACTCATAATAATATTGTTTTCTGATTCCACATTGCCAGAGTATCTGTCAATGGGCTGGTCTTTACTACAAAGAAACAAACAAAAATTCCCTGGTTCAGTGCCAGAAATGCGACTATAATGCCTGATTTTTATGTTAATATATTTATTTAAGGACTTCATTCATGCTTCCTGTGCGATACCCCTGAAGATCCACAGTCACATAGGAAAAGCCAATTTCTTTGAACTTTTTCCAAATCTTCTTCCTGTTTTCTTCTTCAGTGACATGCGCAATATCATCAGGCAATACTTCAATTCTTGCCATTTCTCCATGAATTCTTACACGAAACTGCCGGAAGCCCAGCTCCATGAGAAACTGTTCTGCTTTTTCAACCATGCGGAGTTTTTCCTCCGTAATGATCTCTCCATATGGAAATCTTGATGCAAGACATGCAAATGATGGTTTATTCCATGTCGGAAGGTTTAATTCTTTTGACAGTTCACGGATTTCTGCTTTATAAAGTTCCACCTCCTGGAGAGGACTTCTTACCTTCAGTTCACGGATTGCGCGCATTCCCGGACGATAATCTCCATTGTCATCCATATTTGATCCTTCTGCAACTGTTTCGATACCATTTTTACGTGCGGCATCCCATACTTTATTGAAAATAGCCCTCTTGCAAATATAGCATCGTTCCGGAGGATTTTCACGGAATCCCTCTATTTCGAATTCGTTTATTTTCAGGACTTCCTGATGAATTCCATTTGCCTGACAGAAATCTTCTGTCTCCTTAAGTTCACGCTCTGTAAAGGAACAGGGGCATGCGGTCACAGCTATTGCTTTATCCCCCAGTGCTTCTCTGGCTGCTTTCAGAAGAAATGTGGAATCAACGCCTCCCGAAAATGCCACAGCAACACTTCCCATATCCTTCAGATTGTTGATAAGTTTCTCGTATTTTTTCATAATAAAAAAACTCCCGTTTTATTTATTTTGTTTTGCAGAATCTGTAAACGGTCTGCGCAACTTTCTGCATATCAAGCGGTTTGGACAGATGCTCATTCATTCCGGCCTCTCTGCTCCGTCTGATATCATCCAAAAAAGCATTAGCGGTCATTGCCACGATTGGAATTGTTTTTGCATCCGGTCTGTTCAGATTACGGATTTCTCTGGCTGATTCCAGGCCATCCATAACAGGCATCATGATATCCAGCATGATCATATTAAATTCACCTGGTTCAGACTGTCTGAAAATATCAAGAGCTTCTTTACCGTTCCAGGCTTTTGTGACAACTGCTCCATTATCTGTCAGCATAAATTCTGCAATTTCCATATTCAGATGATTATCTTCTGCCAGAAGGACTTTCAGCCCGCTGAGGTCTTCTGAAACAGAGTCCAGCTCATCTGATGGATTATTTACTATCGGGCTGCTGTCGATCTCAAATGGAATCACAACTGTAAATGTCGATCCCTCATCAGGTTCACTTTCTACGGTAATACTGCCGCCCATTTTTTCAATAAGCTCTCTGACAATTGCCATTCCAAGACCGGTCCCCCCGTATTCTGTTCTTGCTGAATCCAGCTTCTCCTGAGTAAACGGCTTAAATAATTCATGCTCAACAAACTCATGTCTCATTCCGATTCCTGTATCCACAATCCGAAATTCAAACACCGCATTCTGGCTGTCACTGGAAAGTTCCCTTACATATGTGTCAATCGTGCCGGAAAGTTTGTTATATTTCATTGCATTGTTAAACAGATTCAGAAGAATCTGACGCAGATGAAGTGGGCTGCCTACCAGTCTGGTATGTTTCAGTTCATACTCATGTGAAGTATAGGTAATACCAGTCTGGGCAATCTGTGCATCATTGAGTGCCTGAGTTACTTTCAGCACGCTGTCAAGCCCAAACGATACATGCTCCAGTTCTACTTTACCTGCCTCAAGTTTACTCATATCCAGGACATCATTTATCAGTGCCAGAAGATGTTCGGCTGATATATGTATCTTTTCGAGACAGTCATCTACTTTCTGATGATCTTCTCTGTTTTTACTGATGATCTGAAGCATTCCCATCACACCATTAATCGGTGTACGGATATCGTGACTCATTCTGCTGAGGAAATCTGTCTTGGCTCTGTTTGCTGTCTCTGCTTCCTCAAAAGCGGCTTTCAGGCGATCCATTTCTTTCTGTTCACGCTGATGAAGATCTGTGGTGTTTTTCAGAAGTACCATTCCATAGATAACTTTTTTCTCCTGATCGCTGTCTCTGTCATAAATAATATTTTCAGACATGAGGACTGTTTTCTGCACCCATCGATATGTATTATCTGCATTCTGCTCCTTATATTCCACAGTGATCTGTTTATCGCCCATTTCAAAACGCCTGAGAAGTTTCGTCGACGTATCCACAATACGGTAACTTTCCTGAGTTTCTTTTGTAACCTGTTCTACCCTTCTCCTGCAATATTCGTCATAAGAACACGGAAGTTCCAGTCCAAGCTGACTTAAAGAAACCTGTGGACTTTCTTCCTCTTTTCGCATAATATTCTGCTCTACTCTGTCATCCGTGATATTTACTGAATAAACTGTTGTGGCAGTCTCAAGCAGTGCGTCCACATAATTTTCATTTTCAAGAATTGACTGTTTCATCTGCTCATAAAACAGAGTCAGCTGTTGTTTGGCATCTGCGGTATCATAATCACAGTGAATATTTTCAAATGCAAGCAGGAAATGATGAAGATTTCCTTCCTCATCCTCATCTGCGAAAATCACCGTTATTCTTCCGTACGGTGCCTTAACTTTATCTGTATACTGATACTGTACTTCTGTAACCGGATTATCTTTATTTATAATGTTCTGAAGAGATTCTATCCTGAGCATTGTACTGACATTTTTTCTGTCATCTGCGATCACATATTCTTCCGTGATCTGTTCAACGGCTCCTGAATAATTGCCCTCCTTTGCAAGGAAAAAGTCCTCTGTTCTTCGTATAATACGATAGGTATCTCTTTTTGCATCACAGTACAGACAGTCTGAAAAAGATCTGCCAAGAGCATTTACTTTGCGGAGAAGTTTCTGATTCTGCGCTCTGATGACAGCAGCCTCTTCCAGTTTCATGTGGTTTTTGTTGATGTACATGTTTTTGTCCGCACCTGCAAAAAGTATCCGCATGGTGCAGTCTTCCTGTTCCTGAGAAAGAGCATATCCTGCTGCATAACTGATAGGCATGTCTGTGTGATTTTCGGAATATTTCCACACATGTGCACGGATTCTTTTAAGGATTTCCTTCATGTCTTCATCCGATACCCCATGCATTACAGCAAGAAATTCATCTCCACCTGCACGGCCGACAAAATGTTCTTCCGGCACTGCCTCCCGCAGAAGGACTGCAAAACGCCGGATATATTCATCTCCCATTTCATGACCCATGCTGTTATTAATAATACGGAGATTATTCAGGTCAAATACACAGACTCCTGTCTGAACCTGTACCAGTGAGGAGTCACTCAAAATCTCCTCGCATTTGTTTTTGTTCGGAAGTCCTGTTGCCTCATCCAGATAGACTTTTTTCTGTAAAGTTCTGTTCAGAGCCGCATAGTGGATTGCCTTGATAATCTCAACCACTGTAAGAATGATCAGACACAAAACATCCAATACGATCATACTTTCAAATTGTTCCAGGGCAGTTGCCTTTTTCTGAGAATATACCTCTGCATATCCAACTGCCTCGTCACAGATTTCAAAAAATTTCTCACTTTTGGAGATGATCTCTGTGCTTTTATATCCCTCCTGACGGACAAGCATGATTTCTTTTTTCAGTTTCTGAAAATACGCATCAAGTTCCTGCATTTTTTCCTGAAATTTTTCATCATTCATCCGCACAAAATCCAGCTCATCGCTTCCGTTCCGAAGTCCATCTATATAAGATTGTATTATGTTGATTTTTTTATCATGTGGCTCTCCTGCAATCTCCATTTTTATCAGTCTCTGGGTTTCACCTCTGACAAGACCTGCATAGTTTACGACTCGTGCAGTTCCCTGAATTCCAGATACAACATGCATCACCATAAAAATCAATATAACAAGTATGACTGTAAAAACTGCAAGTCCTCCCTGTATCAGCCGGGAACTTTTGCTGCTTTTCTTCCCCATATCTGTTTCCTCTGCTATTATTACGTATTTATAACCAGAAAAAAGAGTACTGTCTGCTGTGACAATACCCTGTTTCCTGTTTTTATAAATGATAGCATGAGAACCTGCAAAAATCAAACTCAGATTCACTTCTCACATTTTTATTTAAAATTTGTGTTTACCAATCACATTTTTACCGCCACCTTTTGTTGCATGATGGAGGTGCCAGTTATTGCGGCAGCCTGGTTCATAAGTTACGTTTTCCTCACCTGTTCCGAATACGTTTGCTTTCTCAAATTCTGCTTTGTCCCTCCCCAATAAATATAAAAATCTTCCTGTCCCCAGAAAAATTCCTGTCTTATTGTCATTATATATCATGTTTCAGGTTACCAAAACTAATGATATCTATGAGCGAAGCTCAAACTCCATATACACCGGATCATGGTCGGAATAGGAATATCCGGTATTAATGTCTTCATAGGAAAGACATTCTACATTATCAGAAATGATAAATCCATCCAACGTCACTGTATATGTCTCACCTGGTACATATTCCATATCCGCATTACGGGCACTGTCCCAGAAATCAGCCTTTTCTTCTTCTGTCAGCTGGTCAATGCAGAATCCGAAATGATCCGGAAGTTTTTCCCGTGGGAAAGGGTACGCCCAGGATTCTCTGTCCTCCGAATCATCTTCTGAAGCTTTCAGATCGTGATTAAAGTCACCGCCGCAGATTACATAATTTCCTGCTTCGTATTCTTTCTCCATATCTGCTGCCAGCATGCTGATCTGACCTTCCCTGATCGCATCACTGTTGCCATATGCAGACATATGTAATTCAAAGATCACCAGTTCTTTGCCATTATCTACCGGAACTCTGGAAATACTGTAGCATCTGTCCAGATCAAAAAATTTCGTAAATGACGTAGATACCGGAAAACTTCTGCGGAGCGAATCTGTCACCGGGTATTTCGAAAACAATGCAAGTCCTGATTTACTGCTGCCATGAGGCTGTGTAAAAGGATAAAACAGGAATGCTGAATCATAATTCTGTGCAAAGACAGACTCATATGCCGGTATCGTATCTTTCAGAAGCGAATATTCATTCACATGGTAACTTCTTGTTGAATCAAGGTCCACTTCCTGAAGAAGCGCAAAATCAGGTTCTCTGGATGCCACCAGTTCCCCGGCTCCCTTTATGGCTTCCTGAACGCTTTCTTTGCTTTTTGCCCAGGACGACTTACCACCATCCATAAAGAAGCTGAAATCTGGTGTGTACGCCCCAAATCCCACATTATACGTCAGGGCTGAATATTTTTCCCCTGTGGTCAGTTCATCTGCAGACTTTCCTTCATCTGACACAGTTTCCACTGTAAGTTCCTGATTGTCCGGTATTCTGTGGTAACTAGCATAAAGATAAACGATATACGCTGCCAGTGCGATCAGAATTACTCCGACCACGATACCGATGACTTTGAAGATTTTCTTTACTGTACTTTTCATAGTTCACCTTTTCTCTCTGAGGTATTTTAAAGATATTTATACAATATCATATACTCGGGAACTATGCCAGATTATCTCTGAATTTAAATGGCTTATGTTACTGTTCACAGCAACCGATTTATTTAAAATGCAGTGTCTTATGATATTTTGCGTTTTTGTCCAAAAGGTCACTCCATTTCTGTCCTTCCGGCTTATTTTCATTATTGTTATAATTCTCTTCGCCTTTCAGTTCGTCCATATACTGAATATAATCCAGAATATAAATATCAACAGTGGAAATATCTCTGTCCTGAATTGCAAAATTGTCACAGTCTCCATTAGACTCATTATATGGAAGTTTGTTTCCATTGGCATCCAGCGCCACCAGGAAGCAGTCTGCATCAGAACCGTCCTTATAAAGGTCATTTACCGTCAGTTCATATGGAGTGCGGATCACAGATTTCAGACCGATTCCGTTATCATTGGTTTCATTGATCTCCATCACTTCTGTCTGTGAATCGTCTACTGTAACCGGAATATCGAAGCTCCAGTTTCCATTAAACACATAATATCCGGCATCTTCTGAAGACTCCTCATTTGAATTCACCAGAGATTCATAATCTGCTCTCAATCCTCGAAGCTGTTCAATATCCAGATGCAGGTTAAATGTATCCGGAATATCAACATCTTTGATATAAGACTGCAGTGCCCCTCCTCTTGCCGAAACTTCATCAACAAACTGGCTGAGCAGTTCATAACCTTCATCTGTCTCATCATTCAACTGGTCTTCTGTGACACCCATTTCGTCCAGCACCTGCTGTGTCATTTCATCATATTTCTGATTATATTCTGTATAATCTTTCGCCTGCATAGCCAGATCAATTCTCAGGATACAAGCATATGTGTGATCGTCCAGGAAACTTCCTTCCGGATTACTGAACAGAAAATCATCCTGATCCTCCCCAAGGAAATCCAGTGTCTGTTTACCCTGCATTTCGATTGCAGGATCACCATCCTGTTTTATTAAAGTATCCGGAAATGGTTCATCACTCTTAAACTGCATGGTCAGATAAATTGCTTGGCTGTTTGCAAAAACTTCTGAGCATGTGATCGTAAGACCATTTTCTGTTTTTGTGTAAGCTGTGTCTGTTTTTTCTGTTGATGCAGTATTCGATGTATTTTTTTCTTCTGTAGTGTTCTTTCCTTCTGCTGCAGTGTCTGCTTCATTTGCTTCCTCTGTATTTTCCAGTGTTGTGGCATGATCTGCAAAATTTCCAAAGAAACTTACATTATCCTGCAGCGTTTCAAACAACCCTCCCACAACTGGAATGTTTTTTGCCATAACAGGATCTGTCACACAAATCACAAATCCCAGTGCCAGAACTGCTGCCAGACCTCCTGCGATTCTGCCTCCGATTTTCATCCAGTGCAGAGAATCTTTTGGTGCTTTTTTCTGAACTGCAGTATCATTTTCTATATGTCTGTATGCCTGGTTTATCCGCTCATAGACAATCACCGGTATTTCCGCATCTTTCTGAAGTTTTTCCTGAAAATCTTTTTCGTTATCATTAAATGTCATCATTATGCACGTCCCTCCCTGACCTTAAACCGATACATCTCCGCAACCTGTTTTCGCCCACGCTGCAAACGCGATTTTACGGTACTTTCCTTCATATTCAGGATATCGCTGATCTCTCTGGTATTAAAACCTTCCATATAGTACAGAAGAATTATCAGGCGATACTTGTTATCCAACGGTTCAAGAACCTGCGCCCATTCTGCTGTTGAATAATCCTCTTCATAAAAAGGAGTTTCCGGCATCTGATCTGTATATGTGACCAGTTTCTTTCTTTTGAGAATATCCTTGCATTTATTAATAAATATCCGGAGCATCCAGGTTTTGAAATAATTATTTTTCCTAAGTCCCGGAAGATTCTCATAACAGGAAAGTATGGTATCCTGAATGGCATCTGCCACATCTTCATCATTTTTGAGATAAGATATGGCAATTTTGTACATACACTATACATGCATATCCATCAGCCTGCAAAAAGCATCTTTATCACCCTTTTTTGCTTTTCGTATCAAAAATTCATTCATCATAATCTCCATTCTCCTGCTTCAGACCGGTCTTCAGGAAATGTTGTGTGAAAGCTTTGTTTATGTGCTTCTGTTTATTAGACGAGCCAAAGACTCAGTTGGATGCATTTTAATGCAAAAAATCTCCCGGGACAATGTGTTCCGGGAGTTGGTAACTATCAGTTACAGTTATGCTTTTTTCTTTATACCGCACTGTATTGCCTGTGTAGGACATGCTTTTTTGCACCTGCCACATCGGATACATTCTGTACTGTTGCAGTTTTCCACAGGATTGACTTCCATCTGACAGACTTTTGCACATTTTCCGCAATTAATGCACTTTTCTCTGTCTATCCTGTAACGAAAAACAGAAACGCAATTAAATATAGAATAAAATGCCCCCAACGGACAGATATATTTACAAAATGGGCGATAAATTATAATGGCAAGGATAATCGTTACCACAAGAATTGTATTTTTCCATATGTACAGCCAGCCTACCGCGCTTCGCATGGATTTATTCAACAATACCAGAGGTATACCACCTTCCAGTGTCCCCACCGGACAGATTAGTTTACAAAAATATGGAGCCCCCTGACCCATAATATCTACTACAAACATCGGGAGCAAAATTACAAATACCAGAAAAATAACATATTTCAGCTTACGAAGAAGCTTATCACCCCGAAAACTTCTGATTTTTTTCGGAAAAGGGATTTTATTCAGCAAATCCTGGATCAGTCCAAACGGACAAAGAAAGCCGCATACCAATCTTCCCAGCAGAGCTCCGATAAGAATCAGAAATCCCACTATATAATATGCCATTTTGAAATTCCAGCTTCCAATTACTGCCTGAAGCGATCCGATCGGACATGCCCCTGTAGCCCCGGGACATGAATAACAGTTCAGTCCCGGAACACATACATTTTTCAATTTTCCAGTATAAATCTTACCAGTCACAAATCCAGATACATGACTGTTGGTCAAGGCCGCCCACAATGCCTGAATGCCATGCCGGGGCCACTCATTTATTTTTATCTTCTTATTATCCAATTCCGATACACTCCATACAGATATTGATTGCTTTTGTAAATACAACAGATACCTCGCCCCGGTAAATTCCTAAAATCATCAATGCAATTCCCAGAACAGCCAGCACAGGTCCCGTCCATTTTGATTCTACTATTTTCTGAATCATTTTTTATTCTCCATAATATGCAGACTCTTATTTTGATACATTTTTCAGTTCTTTTTCTACAATTTCTTTCCATTCATCCAGACTGTGGCTTCCTGTATATGTATCTCCTACAATATTTCCATTTTTATCGACAAAAAATGTTTCGGGGAATGCATTAATCCCTTTCAGACGTCCGTTCAGCATAGTAGAATCCGGAATCAGGAACGGATATTCGGCTTTTGTTTTTTCCTGAAGAATGCCTGCTTTCTTTACTGTGTCTTCATCCGGATTACCATTTTCATCTGCAGCATCAAGAACCACACCTGCAACTCCGACACCTTTTTCTTTCATTTCCTCATAAAGCTTCTGAAGCTCAGGAATTTCCTGAACACATGGTGAACACCAGGTTGTAAATATATTTACCAGAGTCAGGTCATAATCGCTGAATACTTCTTCTGTATAAGTTTTTCCATCTATTCCTGTTGTTTCAAATTTTCCTACAGATGTCACATCGTCAGAATTAACAGATGCATCCTGCGGCTGATCAAATACGGAAGTGTTCTGATATGGTGTCATTTCTGTAATAGTTGTTTTAATCTCTTCTAATTCTTTTGTCAGTTTTTCATCTGCTTCTTTATTTGTACTTAAATAGTATTTATATTTTCCGTCACTGCTGCTTCCCAGTTCTTTGTGTTCTGTACAGCCTGTGATCTCATCCAGTTTTTTCTGCGAATCTTCATCATAAATTCCAAGTGTTCCGATTCTGGAAAGACTTGCTACCCATTCTTCATATCCGGTTCCCATTTTATCTACTTCTGCATTTTTCTGTTCTTCTGTCATTTCTCCCCAGCTCACATATGCATAGGTTACTGCACCGGTCTGATTTGTTTCATCTTCCGTAGTGATCATTGCGATACTCTGATCTTCAATCTGTTTCAGCAATTCTTTTGGAAGTGAAAATTTCAGTCCAAGGAAAGGATATTCATAAGAATCCTGGGCCTGGCAGGTTACTTCTGAAGGTTTGAATGTACCTGATATCAGATCTGAGGAAATTGCCTCTCCGTCCACTGCCATTGCATCTCCATCCACTGCCATCGCTTCTCCATCATCTGCCATCGCTTCTCCATCATCTGCGGTTTCCGTGTTTTCTTCCGCCATTACCGGCATACTTCCTAATGTGGAAATTCCTAATACCGCTACTGTCATTAATGCTGCTATCTTCTGAGTTCTGAATTTCATAATATATATTCTCCCTTCTGATATTATCAGATTATACCCTGCATCTTCATCTGCATTGTATTCAGCCTCTGACTTCTGTAATCATATTATATCATCATACTTATAAAATCTCTGTTAAGAAATTAAAAATTTACGGGAATTTTATACTGCATGTGATATGATGGATAACAGAATTATAAAATCAACAGTTAATTTCTGTTTTCAGAAAAATTGTTTTAAGGAGGTTGACTATGCATATATTAATAATAGAAGACGAAATCCAGCTCTGTCGTTCTATTGCAGAAGGACTCCGCATGGATGGATATGAAGCAGACACATGTTTCGACGGGAATGAAGGGCTTGAATTATGTATGACCGAAAATTATGATCTTATTCTTCTGGATCTGAATCTTCCTGGTATAGACGGCCTGGAACTGCTGAAGCAATTTCGTAAAACCAACACTTCCACTCCCGTCCTTATTCTTTCTGCCAGAGGACAGATTCAGGACAAAGTTGAGGGACTTGATCTTGGTGCCAACGACTATCTCACAAAACCTTTTCATTTTGAAGAACTGGAAGCCCGAATCCGAAGCCTGACACGAAGAAAATTTATTCAGGAAAATATATGCCTGAGCTGCGGACAGATTCACTTTGACACCCGAACAAGAAAGACCTGCATAAACAGCGAAGAACTTTTGCTTACCCGAAAGGAAACTGCTCTTTTGGAATATTTTCTACTTAACCAGAATCGCATCATCAGTCCTGAAGAAATGATTGAACATATCTGGGATGGAAGTGTCAACAGTTTCAGTAACTCCATACGAGTTCACATTTCTTCTCTGCGCAAAAAGCTGCGTTCTGCTCTGGGCTTTGATCCAATACAAAACAAAATTGGACAGGGTTATATCCTGATGGAGGAAATACAATGAAAAAATTCACAGAAAAACTTTCTCTGCAATGGCGCCTGACATTAATCATCACTTTGCTGATGACAGTTACCTGCATTCTGATGTACTTTTTTATCAGTCGTTCTGCGGTCTCCGGAATAGAGAATCTAAGTGACTATATTATTCAAATTGACCAAGCAGATTCCTCACCGATTACCTTTAATATAAATCCGTCCAGCCTGTTTCCAGGACTTTCTGATCAGGTGCAGACCACCACAGATATATTTCGCACCCAAAGTATCATTGCTACCATAATCATCATTCTTATAAGCAGTATCTGTACATATTTTATCAGTTACCATGCATTACTGCCTTTACGGAAACTCAGCCAGAAAGTAAACGAAACAGAGGTGCAAAATCTTTCAGAACCTCTAGAACTACCTGACACCAATGATGAAATTTCTCATCTGACCAGTTCATTTAACAGAATGCTTGCCCGCCTGAATGATGCGTTTACCGCCCAGAAACAGTTTTCTGCCAATGCAGCACACGAACTAAGGACGCCACTGGCTGTCATTCAGACAAACCTTGAAGTTTTTGCACGTAAAAAAAATCCTTCCTATGAAGAATATAATGAAATTTTCGGTATGCTTCAGGAACAGACCGGACGGCTTTCTCATCTGGCTGAAATTCTGCTGGATATGACTGGTATCCAGACTGTGGAACGTTCTGATGCAATCTCTCTGGCAGCACTTACAGACGAGGTTTTCTGTGATCTTGCTTCCATAGCAGACCGAAAAAGTGTTGAATTGATTCAATTGGATGGAGACTGCACTGTTACAGGCAGTTATCTACTTCTTTACAGAGCTGTATACAATATTGTAGAAAATGCAATCAAATACAATCACAGCGGAGGAAAAGTAACTGTAAATATCCGCCAGGCAAAAGAAATCCTGCCATCTTCTTCTCAATCTATTCCTACTGACTGTGCTTTTGTGGAGGTCTCCGACACTGGTATTGGTATTTCCTCTGAATATCAGGAAAAAATTTTCTCTCCTTTTTTCCGGGTAGATAAATCAAGAAGCCGTGCCATGGGCGGCGCCGGCCTTGGACTTGCACTTGTAAATGAAATTGCCATACAGCATGGAGGACTTGTTAAAGTACTTGAAAGCTGCAAAAAAGGCAGTACAATTGCGCTTATACTGCCTTTTAGTGCCCAGGTCTGAACTGATCCGGGCATTTTTATTTGTTTATATATTTTACTGCCGTTCCGTATGCAATTACTTCTGCTGCGCCCGACATTACCTGTGAAGAACCATATTTCACACCGATTACAGCATCTGCCTCCATTTCTTTTGCCTCATCAACCATACGTTTTGTAGCAATCTGACGTGCTTCATTCAGCATTTCGGTATAACCTACAATCTCTCCACCTACCAGAGTCTTCATTCCTGCCATAAAATCCCTGCCGACATTTTTTGTCTGTACAACCGTACCCTTTACAATTCCCAGTGGCTCAAACTCCACGCCTGGAATGTATTCAATACTTAGAAGCTTCATCTTCTTCTCCTCCTTCAATTTCCTTCATTCTTCCTGCAAGTGCAGCCAGTGTTCCGATAATGATCACTACCGGAATTGCAATAAGAAGCAGCAGTAATCCAAGAGGTATGGGATCCTGTGAATTTCCCCACAACATAAGCACAATGGTAAATACCATAAGCGCTACCATAACTATGGCTCCCACAATGGCTCCAGTTCTTTTTTTCCTGCGAACATCTGTCTTATTTACATTCATGAACTTCGCACCTTCTTTCTCCATCTGCTCCATTTCTTCCAGACATTCTTCCGCATTCAGAGTTTCCAGTGATCTGTGTTCCAGTATCAGTCTTTCACAGATATCCTGCATCTTAGTAATTCCTTCTTTGCGATGTTCCAGTTCTCGCAGATGCTGGTCAAGGCAGATCTGCAGACTTTTTCTGTTTTCAAAGAGAGCTCTCATTTCCTCTATGGAGATATCCATTTTACGGAATAATTTAATCTTCTGAAGTCTTGCGACATCTTCCTGATGATATTCACGATATCCGTTTTCTGCCCGTTCTACTTTCAAAAGGCCCTGTTCTTCATAAAACCGGATATTCTTTTTGGTAATACCGACCAGTTCTTCTACCTGCTTGATCTTCATATTGACTCCTCTTTCTGTGTTGCTGTCTGTCTACAGTCATACGATAAAATCTGTTTTGAATCCTCTGTATGCTCCTGAATCCACGTCTGTATCTCTGTTATAAGGCTTCCACCAGATGGAAGGTCAAGTACTTTTTCCATAAGATTCAGAAAATATCTAATATCTTTACTTCAGCTTTAATCAAGAATCCCTGAAAACTTACGATTTTCGGTTGCAGATTCCTACTCTGACTGGTAAAATCGAAACATGAGTGCTCCTCTGATTACATAGAAACTCGAAGGAGAATCCACTGGAAAAGATAATAATAAGCCACAAAAATAACCGCCCTGTCTGCAAACTATGAGGTGACCCCAAAAAGTTAGACTTTTATTGCGTAACAGATTTTGTCTGTTACGCATTTTTTATGCAGCCAAGAGGCTAAGCCTGTATTGAACAGGACTCATCCATCCTAGTTTCTCTTTAATTCTTTGCTCATTATAATATTTTATATATCGTTCTATTTCAGATTTCAATTCTTCAAAACTATAATATACAACACCATAGTAGATTTCTTGCTTGAGTAACCCAAAGAAATTCTCCATGACCGAATTATCATGGCAATTCCCTTTTCTCGACATACTTTGAAAGATACGTTCCTCTTTTAATCGTCGTGAATAGGCTTTCATTTGATAAGCCCATCCTTGATCTGAATGAAACGTTCTTCGATATGGACAATCAGATGTTATTTTGATTGCCTTTTCTAAAGCTACCAGTACATTTTCAGCAGAAGGATGCTTATCAATCCCAAAACTTAGTATTTCTCCATTGCACATATCCATAAATGAATCGAGATATAATTTGTGCATTGTCATGTGCCCCTTAGAATCCACCTCATAGTATTTAAATTCTGTTGTATCTGTTGTGATTTTCTGACGAGGTATATGCGTGTTAAATCGTCTACGAATTCTGTTAGGTGCTATAGTTCCTACCTTTCCCTTGTAAGAACTATATTTACGGCTCTTTCGTGTAAATGAAGTGACCTGCAGACCAAGCTTCTGCATAATTCTTTGAACCTTTTTCTTGTTAACAACAATGTTTTGGTTTCGAAGTTCTCCCAGTATACGACGGTAGCCATAGTCCTTATGAGATTTCCTAATTTCAAGAATTCTTTCTTCGAGTTCCTTGTCAGGATTTTCTCTATCAAATCTTTTTTGCCAGTACATATATGTTGCTTTAGACATGCCTGTGTATGAGAGAAGGTCTTTTAATTTGAATTGTCTTCGGAGACTACTGATGATTCGAGCCGTTCTCTCATTTTGGCGTCGTCCTCTAAACGCAGTCTCCTCAGTTCTTTTAAAAAGGCATTTTCTATTCTTAGCTTAAGAAGTTCATCTTCTAATTCTTTCACATGTTCAGCACTTGTATTAGGAGTATTCTCTTTAACATTCTGAGAAATTTTGTTGCAAACAGAATTATCCAAAGTTTTTTTCCGACCTTTCTTCCGAGGCCTTAACCCGTCGGGGCCAGCTACTCTGAATGCTTTAAAGTGAACCCATTTGTCAAGACATTTTTTTAAAAAAATTAAGTTGGATTTCGGAAGGGATACTCCCATCCTTTTCTCCCTTGTTTACCCACTAAGTGTGGATATATGAG
>NZ_JBQHUL010000049.1:0-18751 GCF_052065235.1 Blautia sp. HCP28S3_G10
ATCGCATTATGACTGTCTGAAAAAGCGTTAAGTATACCAGCATCCAATATTTATCAAGACTATTTACAGTACATTTTCCTTAAGTAAATGACATTGGGAGTGAACAGTAACGAATAAATTGATGTTAAAAGAGTTGAACTTATTGCAGGTTCGACTCTTTTTGTTTTATAATCATATACGTGTATTTATTAATGGAGAAGAAATCGAGCAGCTGTTACAGGAGACAGAAAAGATGAACGTAAAGATAAGAGAATATACAACAGAAGATGCAAAAGCAGCAAGTGAGATTTGGAATCAGGTAGTAGAAGACGGAGTTGCATTTCCGCAGGAGGATACACTGACAGAAGAGACAGGAGATGCTTTTTTTAAGGAGCAGACATATACAGGACTTGCAGTAGATGAAGAGAGTAGGGAAGTGGTTGGACTGTATATCCTTCACCCGAATAATGTCGGCAGATGTGGACATATATGCAATGCAAGTTACGCTGTCAGAAGAGACTTTCGTGGTGGACATATCGGAGAAAAACTGGTTCTTGACTGTCTCAGGATGGCAAAAGAAAAAGGATATCGTGTGATGCAGTTTAATGCTGTAGTGGCCTCCAACATCCATGCGCAGCATCTGTATGAACGAATCGGATTTAAAAAACTTGGGGCGATTCCGGGAGGATTCCGTATGCCGGACGGACATTATGAGGATATTTTTCCATATTACTATGAACTGTAAAAATTTGCAGGTACCATTGTTTTTGGAGCCCTGACATCTAAAACAACAGAGGAGAAACTTGTTATGTTATTAAAAAAAGCAGAAGCTTATCTGGAAGAAAAAGGTTTCCTTGATCATGTTATAGAACTGAAAGAATCAACAGCAACTGTGGTTCTTGCAGCGGAAGCCTCCGGCTGGGTGGAGGTCTGCAAAGAGTTGGAACAGGAGTCCTGAAATGATATATAAAAACATAAAAATAAATGTAGATGGCCATGAAGAAACAGCAGATCTTTATACATATATTCTGGATAATTCCATAGAAATGAACCCGGAGAGAAAGCGTCCGGTTATTGTGATATGTCCTGGCGGAGGGTATACAAAAACCTCTGACAGAGAAGCAGAACCAGTTGCCATGCAGTATCTTGCAAAAGGTTATCATGCGGTGATACTTCGTTACAGTGTGGCTCCGGCAAGATATCCGGTGGCATTGTTACAGCTCGCAGAAACTTTGGCATATCTGAGAAAAAATGCAGAAGAATTTCATATAGATACTGAAAAAATTATCCTGCTGGGGTTCTCGGCAGGTGCACATCTGGCAGCCAGTCTGGGTGTTTTCTGGAAAAAAGATTTTATCGCAGAGACCCTTCATACAGACGCTGAAATGATGCGGCCGAATGGCATGATCCTCAGCTATCCTGTTATAACTTCAGGCGAATTTGCACATAAAGGTTCTTTTGAATGTCTTCTGGGAGAAGAGTGTAATGACGAAGAAAAAAGAAAAGAACAGTCTCTGGAATATCAGGTGACCGAAGATACACCGCCAACATTTCTGTGGCATACAGTTACAGATGACTGTGTACCGGTGGAAAATTCACTTTTGTTTCTGGAGGCACTGCGCAGACACAGAATTCCTGTGGAAATGCATCTTTATCCTGCAGGAGGACATGGCCTGAGTCTTGCAAATGATGAGACAAGTTATCAGGATGGCGGCTGTATTCAGCCTGAGTGTCAGTCCTGGGTGGAGTTATCGTGTGTATGGATTAAGAATCTGAAAAAATAAAAAAGGTTGTAACGTTTTTGAAATATATATCGTCATATATGTGAAGGAGGAAACAGAGAGGAGACAACAATGCTGAATATTCAGGAAGTATACGAAAAATATTTCACAGTCGTATACAGATATCTGCTCTCGCTTTCACACAACACCCATATAGCAGAGGAACTTACACAGGAGGCATTTTTCAAAGCTCTGAAGAAGCTGGACGAGTTCAGAGGCGAATGTGACCTGCGTGTGTGGCTTTGCCAGATTTCCAAAAACACATATTATGACTATCTGAAGAAAAACAGAAAATATGCACCGGAATCAGAGGAAGAGATGGAAGAACCGTTTGCTGATGATCTGGTGGAGAATTTTTCAGATAAAGAGACAGCTTTGCAGGTTCACAAAGTCCTTCACAGACTTGCAGAGCCATATAAAGAAGTTTTTACTCTTCGTGTATTTGGAGAACTTGGTTTTGGCGACATATCCTCTCTCTTTGGTAAAAGTGAAAGCTGGGCAAGAGTAACTTATCACAGAGCGTGCAAAAAGATCAGGGAGGAACTGGATCATGAAAATCAGCTGTAACATTATCGAAGATCTGCTGCCACTTTATGTGGATGATGCAGTAAGTGAGGACAGCAGACAACTTGTGGAGGAGCATCTGAAGGAATGTGCTTCCTGCAGAAAAATACAGGAAGAAATAATAAGAGAAAATCAGTTTAGTTTAGAACAGAGAAAACTCTCAGTTGATGAAAGAAAAAAAGCTGAGATACGTTCACTGAAAAAAATCCGAAGTAATATCCGGAGAAAAAGAATTCTGTCCGTGGTTCTGTCGGCTGTACTTGTGCTGGGAGTGTGCGGATTTGGACATTACTGGTATTATGACAGAGAGTCATATCTTTCCTGGGAGGATACCGGAATGACCATAAAAGATAATAAATTATATGGAAATGTCAACCCACTGGGACGAATAAGATCTGTTATATCTGTAGATCAGAAAAATATGTTTTATATTGTCTCAGAAACAGGATGGACGCGTAAAGAATATCCGACAGACAAAAATGAAACTTATGAAATCCTGGATTTACAGAAGTTTGAAGAGGCATATAACCGCAAACAGGACGAACCAGCAGATGAAACTTCCCTGCCGGCAGGTATAGAGAATGTTTATTATGTAGAGCCGGCTTATGTTAAAGAAGCAGAACAGCTCTGGGATTATGCAGATGAACCGGATAAAGCCGGAGAAAAAGAAGCAGAACTTGCTTCAAAGTGTAAACTGATATTTACTGTTCACAGGTAATATCCCGCAAGGTGTTTTGCCATGAATATGGCAAAAGCCTGAGACATATGGGGCAAAATTCCATCACTGCAGGTGATTTGGAATGGATTTTGATCAAGTTGCTGTGACGGAGTGAAATGTGATGTAGTATATGCGTCATATTGTTTACAGCACATAAATAGTTGACTTAAAGTATTTCAGGCAATAAAATAGAAAGGAAAAATAAACTTGAGAAAACTGAGAAATTAGAAATGAATAAACTGAAATACAAAAAGAAAATATGGACGCAGAGTTTAATAGTTTTTATTGCCACATTTCTGGCAGTATACTTCTGTACGTTCTGGATAAACCAGAACCAGAAAAAACGGGAAGAGCTTAAAGCAGCTTATACTGCCGAGTCTACAATAAGCAGAATTGAGGCTCAGCTGAATCGTTATCTTGCTGAATCAGAACTGATCAAAAACGCCATTGAAAACGGTCACACACTCAGTGATGGCGAATTTTCTGAACTGTGCAGACTTATGCAGGATAATGATACGGTCATCAAGGTTCATGAAATAGCAAAAGACGGAATTGTATCACAGGTGTACCCTCTGAAGGGAAATGAAAAAGCAATTGGTCTGAATATGTTCGAAAATGCGCAGAGAAAAACTGAGGCAAAACTTGCCAGAGACAGTGGAGGGTATACGATCGCAGGGCCTTATGAGCTGATACAGGGAGGAACAGGAGTGCTTTTGTTTGATCCTGTTTATGCCATAGATGCTGCAGGAAACAGATATTTCTGGGGATTTTCAATCCTTGTTATTGACTGGCAGCAGTTTATTAAGGAAATGAATCTGGAAAAACTGGAAGAAGCTGGTTATCATTATCAGATCTGGAAAAAGAATTCCGATACAGGAGAACCGATTGAAATTGCAAAGAGCAAAAATTATGAAAAGAGTGATGACCTGGAGGTTGCATGTAAAGTACCGAATGATACATGGTATTTTGAGATTATTCCGGAAAATGGCTGGATTACTTCAGCACAGAAATTCTGGGGCGTGCTTATTGCGCTTCTGACAGCTTCAATAATGGTAAGCATGTATCTGCAGTTCAGGATTCGACGTTACAGAGAAGCTGATTATGAGGCAGAACTGGAAAATTCAGCCAGGGAAGCCAGAGAGGCAAATGAAGCAAAACCCCGCTTCCTTTTTAATATGAGTCATGATATCAGGACGCCTATGAATGCAATTATAGGGTTCTCAGATCTTCTGGAGAAACATATAGATGAAAAGGAAAAAGTTCTTGATTATATAAACAAAATCAAAAGTTCCAGTGCATTTTTGCTTTCACTGATCAATTACATTCTGGAAATGGCCAGGATTGAGAGTGGAAAGGTCGTTTTACGTACAGAAACCAGATGCTTAACAGAACTGATAAACTCGCTGACGGATGTTTTTGAACCGGAAGTAAGGAAAAAGCAGATCACATATTCCTGCAAAATGGATATTAAACATCAGTATGTGATGGGAGATGAAACAAAAGTCAGGGAAATATTTATTAATATTATCGGAAACTCACTGAAATATACGCAGAAAGGCGGCATGGTTTCCGTGAAGGTTACGGAAATTCCTTCTGAAAAAGAAGGGTATACTTCATACAAAATAGTTGTCGAGGATAATGGAATCGGTATGAGTGAAGAATATCTGCCACATATTTTCGAGGAGTTTTCAAGGGAAAAGACCAGCACAGAAAGCAAAGTTATCGGCACAGGTCTGGGACTTCCGATCGTTAAGTCGCTTGTTACCCTTATGGGAGGAAGTATTGAAGTAGAAAGCCAGCTCGGGGAAGGAACGAAAACAACGGTCATTCTTCCGTTTCAGATTGCTTCAGAAAAACAGATCATGAAGGAACAGCAAAAAGATAAAAAATCCTGCCCACAGAATCTTGCAGATAAGAGAATCCTTCTTGCAGAGGATAATGATCTGAATGCGGAGATTACCATGACAGTTCTTGAAGAAAATGGTCTTAAGGTAGAACGGGTTGCCGATGGAAGGAAATGTGTGGAGGCAGTCAGAAAAATGCCGGTAGATTATTTCGATATGATTCTGATGGATATTCAGATGCCGGGACTTGACGGATATGAAGCTACAAAACAGATCAGACACCTTGGTGACAGCAGGGCGCAGATTCCGATCATCGCAATGACTGCAAATGCTTTTGACGAAGACCGTAAAAAGGCCCTTGATGTGGGAATGAACGATCATATAGCCAAACCTGTTGACCAGGAGACACTGTTTGAGCTAATGGCACGGACTATAAAACAGAGTCTCTGAGCTGCTTTGACAGATACTTCTGGATATCAGTATATTGATACCTGCAGATAATCCGATGCATGAAAATTTCTTCAATATATCAGAATGAAATGATTTCCAGATGTTCCAGGAGGATTTTGAGTCCCAGAAGGACAAGGATGAGACCGCCGACAAGTTCTGCTTTGGTTTTGTAGCGGCTTCCGAAAAAATTTCCGATACAGACACCTGCGACAGAGATGATCATGGTCGTGATGCCGATTACGGTGATCGCCTCAATGATTGGTGTGCCGAGAAATGCAAAAGTAATACCAACAGCAAGGGCATCAATACTTGTGGCAACAGCGAGCATCAACATGTTTTTGTGATCGATAGGGGCATCTTTCACTTCTACTATTTCTTCTTCGTTCCATTCACGGATTGCTTCTAACATCATTTTTCCACCGATAAAGGTAAGGAGAATAAAAGCAATCCAGTGATCGATACTGGTGATATACTGCTGGAACTGACTGCCGAGGAGCCATCCGACAAATGGCATCAGTGCCTGAAATCCTCCAAAATAGAGACCAATGATGAGTGCCTGTTTTTTGTTGAGTTTGCTCATTCCGAGCCCCTTACAGATGGAGACTGCAAAAGCGTCCATTGCCAGTCCGACGCCCATCAGGACGAGTTCAATAAATAATGCCATAATGCTTCCTTCCTTCTTTTCTGAGAAATTTTGAGTATACAGAGAATTTGACACCGGCAACTTCTCTTGCATACCAGGGCATAAAAAAGACTCATATATACTTTCACAGAAATGACTACAGAGAAAAACTCTGATATTTTCCGAAAAAGTATACATGAGTCTTATTCTTTATGTCAATAATATTTCTCAATAAAAAGAAATTAGATAACATCTGAAAGTGCATCGTACATAAGAGAAATCCGGCGATAAACAGCATCTGCCAGCGCTGCGTGGCCGGCTTCGTCCAGATGTTCTCTGTCAGTTACGCTCGGGGAAGCAAAATCGGCAGCATTCAGAAATGCGGCATGATTCTGGAGTGCAACTTTGCGGTATTCTGCCGCCAGATTACGTGATACGGCTTCGGAGTCTGAATTAAACTCCGGATCAAAGTCAGGTTCTCCGACACCTTTTCCCAGATGAATGGGAGAGATGACCAGTATATCAAAAGGAGTGGGAGAACTTTTGCGGGCTTTGCGGATCACCTGATCAAGGCCTCTGGCAATAACTGTAGCAGAAGCACCGTAGCGGGTTTTGCAGTCATTGGTACCAAGCATCAGGATCATCAGATCAACAGGAGTCTGCATCTCCACAGTGACACCGATGAGGTCAAGTCCACGGCGGCCTTCCCGCAGTTCATCCTGAAAGACGGTAGTCCGTCCGCACAGACCTTCTTCTATAATATGATAATCCGGGCCGAGTTTCTTCTGAAGAAGCCCTGTCCATCTTATGCTCTCATCAAATCTGCCAGTTCTGTCTGGCTTATATCCATATGTATTAGAATCTCCAAAACATAAAATATTCATAACCGATCACTCCCTGTGAATGTAAATGTGCTCTTCTAAATGGTTATAACTACTATAAACATACTAAGTTGATATGTTTAATATAATAAACGCTTTCCCACGAAAAGTCAAGAGGGAAAAATGAAAACGATTCCCGTCAAAAATTTCTAAATTTATAAAACTTTACGTGAAGTTGGGATGTCTATATAGTAAGAGAGGGGGATAGAGAGGTGGCAATCTTATGAAAGACAAAATTATACAGTGGTTTGTCAGGTTAATAAAACTTGACATGGAATATTTTATGATGGAAAATAAAGAAAATCATAAATGTTCTGAAATCTATACAGCTAAAATTACTGACAGTGATAAAAAGCAGCAAAACAACATGGAAGAGAAAGGAAACAATTATGAATTACAGTGAGGCAGTAGCCCTTGCACTCGAGGGAAAAGAACAGGGATTTCAGTTTCTGTACGAAGAAAGCTATAAGAGCAAATACTATCTGTCACTTCAGTACATGAAGAACAAAGAAGCGGCAGAAGATGTTCTGCAGGATGCATACATAAAAGCATTCAAAAATTTAAATAAACTTCAGGAGCCGGCAGCTTTTGAAAAATGGCTCGGCGTGATCGTAGCCAACACAGCCAAAAACGCACTTGCAAAGAAAAATCCTGTATTATTTACAGATGTTGCAGTGGACGATGAAGGCGAAGAATTTACATACGATGTAGAGGATGAGAACCCGGAAAATCAGCCGGAGCTTGCCTATACACGAGAAGAGACAAAAGAACTGGTACATGAACTGATGGATTCTCTTTCAGAAGAACAGAGAATGTGTGTACTGATGTTCCATATTGAAGGCGCATCAATCTCAGAGATCGCCGAGGCAATGAACTGCTCTGAGAATACCGTCAAATCCAGACTGAATTATGGAAGAAAAAATATCAAAGTCAAAGCTGAAGAACTTCAGAAGAAAGGATACAAGCTCTACAGCGTTGCACCTGTACTTCTCCTTGTTTACCTGCTTCGTTCCGATGCGGAAACAGTATCTGCGAGCACCGGTGTTACAGCAGCAGGCAAGGCTCTGGAAGAAAAAATTCTCGACAATTTAAGAAAACAGCAGATCGTATCCAGACAGCAGCAGGCAGAACATTATGCAGAAAAAGTAAAATCAAAGTCAGAAACTGCCGGAAAAACCAGCAGAACTACATCAAAATCAGCAGGCAGACAGGCCGGAAAAACAGCCGCAAAAGCAGCAAAATCAGGATTTCTGCATACAGCAGCCGGAAAAGCAGTTGCTGCGATCATAGCAGTGGGAGTAGTCGGAGGAGCTTTCTACGGCGGCATGCAGTGGAACAGCCACAACAGCAGTAAATCCGAAGCAACAGAGGCACAGCAGCAGGCAGAAGCTACAGAAGCACCGGAAGTTACAGCAGAACCGACAGCTGCACCGGAGCCGACAGCTACACCAGAGCCGACAGCCACACCGGAACCGACACCAACACCTGCCGTAAAACAATATAGCAGTGATTTTTCAGAATGGATCGAGGGCGGACTTACAGAAGAAGAACTGGAATATGTACTGGCATATTTACCGCAAAATCTGGAGGAAGGCGGACTTACAGAAGATATGCTGACACAGACTGTAAATGCGCTGTGCCAGGGAACAGGTAAGAATGGTGAAATCTATATTACAAACCAGGGCTGGGATGATCAGTCAAGAGGAATCTATTCCACAGCAGAAATAAACCGTATTATTTCCTGTTTTACAGACTATCAGTATCCGGGAGATACAGTTGCGCTTTATATTGCCACTTTAAATCGTGAGGAAACTGCGGATATTTATACCAGTTTAGCGGGGACAACGATGCTGGAGAAAGAAAATGACATAAACATTTACTACAGACACCGCGAGATAAACTACGATGAGAGTGAAGCAGTATCAGAAACATACAAAGTAGCAGTTATGCGTCCTACAGAATCTGGCAGATATCGTATTGTTAAGATCAGAGATGCCAGTGAAGAGGAATCACCGGAAAATATCAACGCAACAATTGATAAAGTCCTTGGAAATGATCATCCGGAACCGGCTCCGGGCTCTGAGGCAGAATCAGCAGAACCGGCACCGGAAAATGCTGCAGCAGGAAGCACAGCTGCTGGTGGAATCCGCAGTCTCTATGAGGGAGTTCTGACCGGTGTACAGAATGGACAGTATAGCTTCCCGCAGAACAGAAACAGCAGTAAATATGAATACTTTGTTGCTGATATTAACGGAGACGGAATCCCGGAACTTGCTGTTGGCCCCACACTGGAAGATACTGCATTTATTCAGCATGATATGAAAATCTTTACCTGCACACAGGGTGACGGAGGATACCAGCTTACGGAAGTGCCCGGAGATCAGCTCATAGATAATATTTATATAGCAGCAGACGGGAACGGACTTTATGAGATGATGGTTTCAAGAGGAAACGGAAACTGCGAAGTTCATCGTATTACCATTGGAAGCGGCAGCCTTGATATGGGCGGCGCAGAGCAGACCTTCATTCTGAATGATGCATCATTTGCAGAATTTACGAGTACCAATCCATTCCCTGAATGGAAATCCGTTTCAGATACTAGCGGTCTGGACGGACTTCAGTAAGAATTGAATATAATATAGAGATAAAGCTCTCTTTGGGAGACTGAGGCAGATTCACTGTCAGTCTTTCAAAGGGAGCTTTTTGTTTCCTGTGAACAGCAACAGTTTTATTACTGTTCACAGGAATACTGTGTTTCTTTATTGACGATTAAATACAGATGTTATAAAATCTATAACAGTATAGACAAAAAAACATCTATAAAAAATTTAAAAAAAATAAAACCTTTTTTGTATATCACCTGTCTATGTATTAAAGGAAGCAAAAATCCGGAAAAATTCCTTCAAAAAAATAAAGACAGGGGGGTGTGAAAAATGGAACTGCCATATGAACGACAGATACTTCGGCTTTTGCAGGAACTTTCTCATTATCAGGTGGTGGTGAGGCATTGCAGACAGGAAAACGCAAAATATACAGATGAACTTGAGAAGACATGCAGAGAGATTGAGCGTGCTGTGTATGAAATGGAAGAAAAACAGCAGGCGGCACTTTCACAGTGGAGAAAAATCAACGAACAGGAAAGAACACGAATTATTTTTCCTGTTACAAGCGGAGTCGAAAAAATGGCCGAACTTGCGGAACAGAAAGGCTGCAAAGCCATGGGGCAGTATCTGGAATCCATGATCATGGAGGAGATACTGGGACTTCTGGATCAGCCGGAAATTTACATGGAGTGATCACGGGTTATCGGAGGTATCGTCCGGGACAAATTCCAGGATATCAGATACCTGACATCCGATTACACTACAGAGCGTGTTCAGTGTTTTTGTAGTAATAGTTTTACCGCTTCGCAGACGCTGGATCGTATCCGGCAGGATTCCGTATTCATATATTAACTGATATGTGGATATATCTTTCTGGTGGATTGTTTCCCAGAACGGATTGTATGAAATCATGGCGTTACCTCCTGTTAAACAGGATGGTAGCATAGACGATATTTTATACATGCACGATATATCATGCATATTAATGATAAAACCAAAATTCAGCATATTACCAGAAGGTAATTGTTCAGCAGAACATATCCTGCAAACAGGAATCAAATATAACTGTGGAATACATTTAAATCATCAGGAGGAAAAAAGCATGAAATGGAAACAGATTTTAACCATCGGACTGTCAGCAGCGACGATTATGTCAGCAGTTCCGGCAGAGGGAGTACTTGTGTATGCCGACACGGAACTGGAAGCAGTAAGCGATAGTGGTGAAGAAATCAGTGTCACAGATGAAAATCAGCCAGAGGATACTGATGGATTCACAGAAAACGAACTGACCGGGGATACAGAAGAACTGACAGCGAATGCAGAAGAATCAACCGGAGATACCGAAGAACTTACAGCCACTACAGAAAAATCAGAAGAACCATCTGAAGGGAATACAGAATCAACTGAGAATCTTTTTTCTGATGATACAGAAGATCAGGCAGAGGCAGCCGGAGTGGATTCAGAATACGGCGCTGTTGTAGACAGTGGCACGATCCCTGATGAAACCAGTGGAGCAGAGATTACCTGGACTGTTTATGACAGCGGAAAACTGGTGCTCGAAGGAACAGGTGCCACACCGGACTGGTCACCATGGTTTGAAAACAAAGAAAGTATCACCGAAGTGATTGTAGGAGATGGAATCACAACACTGGGCGAGCGAAATTTTATGAAGTATCCGGCACTTGAGACAGTTACCTTTCAGGGTTCCATGTCCAAGATCAGCAACAGTGCATTTGAAGGCTGTAAACTGCTTAAAAATATTACAGTTGAAGGAAAAGCAGCAAGTTCCGCAGGGAAGAAACTTATTCAGCTTGGAGAGTGTGCCTTTAAGGATTGTACAGGTCTTGAAAGCGCGGAATTTACAGGAAATTTTGTGACAGACAAAAATGCATTTGAAGGCTGTACATCACTTAAAAGCATAAAAGCGAAAGAATCCAGTATCGCTATGCTTGGAAACTATACCTTTATTAACTGCACTGCCTTGACAAATGTAGATCTACCGGTCAGAATAGCAAAAGAAGGAGCTTTTGCTAATTGTACCTCTCTCAAAAATTTTGATTTCGCAAATCTGAGCAGTATTGGAATCTATGCATTTATAAATTGCAGCAGCCTTGAAAGCATAAAAATACCAGATACAGCAACTTCAATTGCAGAGGGAGCTTTTTATGGATGCAGCAGCCTGACGAGTATTGAGCTGCCGGAAAAAGTCACCACAATCGGTGCAAATGCATTTATGAGATGTAACGGAGTCAAAACTCTGAAAATCCCGGGAACTGTTACATCAATTGGTAAAAATGCTTTTTCGGAGTGTACCGGTCTGGAAGAACTTGATATTGAGGAAGGCGTAAAGACAGTGGAGGACTGGGCTTTTGCAGGCTGCTCCAGTCTGCATACACTTATCCTGCCACAGTCTGTCAGCAGTTTTCCGAAGGGTTTTGTCACAGATTATAAGCCAATCACAAAAATCTGTTACAGAGGTACCAGAGAACAGTGGATCGCAGCGAACTTAAGCAGTGATAATTTCTATAATGCAAGGATTTATTTTGAATACAGTCCGGATCATACACATCAGATGATCGAGAGATCTTATATTTATACAAATTCCTGTACACAGCCGGGCAGAAAAGAAACCTTCTGCAGTATATGCGGATATATAAAATCTTCAGAAGAAATCCCGGCACAGGGACATGACTGGAAAACAGAAAGTACAGTAAAAGCCACCTGTACAAAAGCCGGCGTGAAACATCTTGTATGCGCAAGATGCGGTGAGAAAAAGGACGAGGTAATTCCGGCAGGACACAGCTTCTCTGCATGGAAAACAACCACAGCGGCAACTGTATCTTCGGCAGCAGTGCAGACACGTACCTGCTCCGGATGCGGCAAAAAAGAAACAAGAACAACAGGAAACAAACTGACACCAACCATTAAAGTTAATGCAACAAAACTTCCGCTGAAAACAAAGCAGAAAACAAAAGTCCTGAAAGTCACAGGTCTTGCAAAAGGTGATTCTGTGGCAGTATGGAAATCTTCCAATACAAAAGTGGCAAAAGTCTCCGGAAGTGCAAACGGAACCTGCATCATCACAGCAGGCAAAAAGACCGGCAAAGCAACTGTTACAGTAACCTTAAAGAGCGGATTAAAGAAAAAAATTACAGTCACAGTACAGAAAAAAGCAGTAAAAACAACAAAGATCACAGGTATTGCGAAGAAAACCAGACTGAAAAAAGGAAAAACACTTACACTGAAACCGGCAGTTACACCACTGACAAGTCTTCAGAAAGTAACCTATAAATCCAGTAATAAAAAAGTCGCAACAGTTACCTCAAAAGGTGTGATCAGAGCACGTAAAAAAGGAACAGCAGTGATCACTGTGAAATCCGGAAGCAAAACTGTGAAATGCAGGATCACAGTCAAATAAAAAGATTTAAAATTTTTCATCTTTTTAAAACCTTTTCCAGAGACGGCCTGTCTATATAGTATAAAACAAATAAAAAAGATGAAACAAAGGAGAAAAAAACATGAAAAAAGAAAAGGTACTTGCTTTATTATTAACAGCAGCAATGTGTGCAACTTCAGCAGCACCGGTGTCAGCAGCAGATTTTTCAGATGAGACTGCAGAAACCGTTGCAGTAGAAGCCACAGAAGAAAACCCGGAAGTGGAAGCCGAGGACACTGAGTCAGATGTAGTTTCTGATGCAGAGGAAACAGAGCCGGAAGTGATCGCAGATGAAGCAGCTGATGATTACGAAGAAGGTGAAGTGTCAGTAGAGGCTGATGACGTTGAGGCAGCAGGCGCAGATGTGCAGGAACTTGATTTCTCTGATGAAATAACAGCAGAAGAGGAAGAAGAGACAGACGAAGCCGGATCAGTACCGATAAAAGGAACTGTGAAGGCAGATGGCGGTTCCATATCCGGTGTAATTCCTGGACGGAATAATGCTTCTTATTATAAAATTGACTTATCATCAGCAGGAGGCCGTTTATCCCTTAAGGGTAGTTCCACTGAATACATGAGATACACTATCATGGATGAAAGGGAAAATGTAATAGTAAGAGATTATAATGATAAAAACCACACTTTGGACAAATCATATGAGCTGACACAGGGAATTTATCTTATTAAAATTTATAATGAGTCAGACTCAGCTAACGGAAGCTTTAACATCAGAACATATTTCGATACAGAAGGGAAAACCACTTTCCAGGAAAACTCTAATGATACAATATATAAGGCAAGTCCTATCTCACTTGGACAGAAGATCTTAGGTCATACAGCAATAAATAACACGGACGATTACTACAAAATTGTGATACCTGAAGACGGAAAATATACTTTCACATATAGAACAAGAACGGAAGGTGCAGGTTTTCAGCCATTCCTGTATGATTCTTCATTGAATGAGGTGGAATGGGCTATGCCTGGAGATGCAGGAAGCTGTAGATGGGAAGTAGAAAAAGGAACCTATTATTTCAGAATAAAAGAGGGAAGTTTTGGAGCGGGTTATGGACGTGGCTTTTATGATATGGTAGTAACCGGTCACACCCACACATTCTCTTCCTCTACTGTAGACAAAGCCACATTAACCAGCAACGGAAGTATTACAGGTAAGTGCACAGACTGCGGACAGACTACCACATCAACTATCTACCGTCCAGCCAGTATCCGCCTTACAACCACAGCGTATACATACAATGGCAAAGCAAAGAGACCAGGCGTTGTCGTGACAGATGTAAACGGAAGAACAATCGGTTCTTCTTCCTATACAGTATCTTATGACAGAGATGCAGTTTCAGCAGGAAAACACAAAGTAACGATCACATTCAAAGGTAACTACAGCGGTAAAGTAACAAGACGTTACACCATCAATCCGAAAGGTACTTCCATCTCCAAACTCAGAAAGGTGAAGAGAGGATTCAAGGTAAAGGTAAGAAAACAGGCCGCAAAAACAGCAACCGGTTATCAGGTACAGTACTGCATCAGAAGCAACTTCCGGGGAGCAAAGACAAAGACCTTCAGAGGAACTTCTTTCACAGTAAACAGACTGAAAAAGAAAAGAGTATATTACGTAAGAGTACGTACATATAAGAAATCCGGAAGGAGAACTTACTACTCTTCCTGGTCAGCACCGAAAGCAGTAAAGACCAGATAATAAAAGAATTTCAGGAGGAAAGAGTTTATGAAGAAAACAGCAAAAAGATTTCTGGCACTGTTCCTGGTAATGACAATGGCAGTGATCGCTCCGATCGGAGTGCAGGCAGCAGACACAGTAAAAAAAGCAGATACTTCCTACGTAACTTATTATCCAAAGACAAAATATTATGACAACGCACAGCAGGTAAGCAACTCAGAAAATGCAAGGTTTACATCTCTGAAATCATCAAAAAAATCAGTGGCAACAGTCAGCTGCCGTAAAAATAAATGGGGCTATGCTGTTTATGTACTGCCGAAAAAAACAGGTACAACATATGTTTCTTATAAGCTTCAGGGAGTTGCGTACAAACAGAAGGTAGTTGTAAACAAGTATGTCAATCCATACAAAAAAGTAACAGTCAATGGTCAGAACATTACAAAACAGTTTAAGAAAACTAATGTTGCAGTTGTAAGCTACAAAAAATACAAAAACAAAAAAGTTACAATTAAATATGAAATGAAAAAGAACTGGGGACAGCCACATGCCGATTATTGTGTGAATGGCAAAATCGCCAAATGTTTTGTATCATTTGGCAACAAATTGTCCATAAAGAAACCAAAGAAAAACTCCAGTATTGAAGCATCTATATTCAATCGCAAAAATTATAAGATAGACCCATACAGCATCATAATGTTCAAATAATCGCCAGTTCATAAGTCACTAAGAAGCTTCGAAATTTATAGATTCCGGAGCTTTTTACTTGTCTTTTTATGTGAGTTTCTTTATAATGCAGGAGATGATAATGAAATGAGGAAATAAAAATGTTAAAAAGATTTTCAAAATATGTATTTCAGAGTGTAGCCGGAATGGTAGGCATATCTGTATATGTCCTTGCGGACACTTTTTTTATATCTGTATATTCAGGGGCTGATGGTCTGGCTGTTCTGAATCTTATTCTTCCGGTATTTGGAATTATTTATGCGATCGGAGCGATGATAGGTATTGGTTCAGCGACAAGATATGGTATCAATAAGGCAAAAGGTGAGAATGTGGATTACTATTTCTTTCAGTCTATTGGCTGGAGTGTATTATGCAGTGTTCCATTTGTGCTGCTGGGAGTTTTTATTCCGGGTAAAGTGCTGGCTCTTCTGGGAGCAGATGCCGGACTGGTAGCACTTGGAAAAACTTATATCAGAATCATTCTTATGGCTGCACCTTTTTTTATGTGCAATTATACAGTGACTGCTTTTGCGAGAAATGATAATGCAACTTCAGTCGCAATGGCAGGTTCAATCGCAGGAAGTATTTTTAACATTGTATTTGACTATATTTTTATTTTCCTTGTTGGTTTTGGGTTTTCCGGTGCAGCACTGGCAACGATGTTCTGTCCTGTTGTGACTATGTCTTTATGTGTCACTCACTATTTGAGCGAAAAATGTCACATTGGTTTTAAATGGAAAAAGCTTTCACTGAAAAATCTGATTTCCTGCTGTCAGCTGGGTGTATCTGCATTTGTCGGTGAGATTTCCTCAGCGGTGATCGCGCTGGTTTTCAATTATCTTATTCTTGGGATTGCAGGAAGTATTGGTGTGGCATCTTATGGAATTGTCGCAAATATGTCAATTGTCGGAATGTGTATTTTTAATGGAATGGCACAGGGTGCTCAGCCAATGATCAGTGAGTGTTATGGAAAAGGACAGCGCGACTCTGTAAAAAAACTTCTGCGCTGGGGACTGAACAGTGTTTTAGTCGTGGAAGCGGTTATGGTTGCCCTTGTATGGGCGTTTACAGATGTTTTTGTTGCCATTTTTAACAGTGAGAATAATCCGGTGCTTCTGGAATATGGACATACCGGACTGCAGCTGTATTTCCTGGGATTTATTTTTGCAGGCATAAATATTATGCTGGTGGCTTATTTTTCAGCAACAGGAAATGCCCGTCCTGCGATCATCGGATCTCTTATGCGAGGTGTAATTGCGATTGTGATCTGTGCAGTTGTACTTTCCATGCTTCTGGGTATGAATGGTGTGTGGCTGTCATTCCTGGCCTCAGAAGTGATCACATTTATTGTGATTCTGATCCTGTCACGAAAAAAACAGACATAATTTAAAAATTTTTCATCTTTTTAAAACCTTTTCCGGAGATTGCCTGTCTATATAGTATAAAACAAAAAAAAAGATGAAACAAAGGGGAAAAGAAATATGAACAGAAAAAATATCAAAAAAACAATCATTAATATAAAACGCGAGTAAAGACATATGAGTACATTTGAAATCCTTCTGGAACAGACCGGGCTTTTTATAATATACATGCTGGCGGGGGTAATCCTGATCCGGACGAAAGTTCTGAACAGGGAGACTCTTGAACCGATTTCCAGATTTGTGATAAAAATGGCCCTGCCTCTGATGGTTTTTATTAATATAACAGACGGGGCAGGGAAAGAGGTTCTGCTTCAGTCATGGCCGGTCCTGGTAATTGCAGCCGGTTTTTATATATGCATGTTTATTGCAGGGAGAATTCTGATAAAATTATTCAGGCTAGAATCAGATCAGATCGGTGTTTACCGGGCAATGATGCTGTTCGGAAATATCGGATTTATGGGAATGCCCATGATCGTCAGTGTATTTCCGGGAGACGGCGCATTGTATGGTTCTGTCTTTATGATGATCGACCAGTTCATGCTCTGGACTCTTGGCGTAAAGCTTCTCGCTTCCGGTGGGAAAGAGAAATTTCAGTTACGGAAACTTGTCAATCCGGCAACTGTGGCTATTGTGCTTGCGGTTTTTATGGTTCTGACAGGACTCAGGCTTCCGGCACTTCTGGATACAGCTTTTCAGAAGATCGGTGCAACTTCCTCTCCGCTGGCTATGATTTATGTTGGAGGAATTTTTGCCACAGCTGATATCAGTAAATATCTGAAAAAGATTTCGCTTTATGGAATCGTAATTGTAAAGATGATCCTGATGCCGGTTCTTCTGTTTATTGTACTGGGAATGTTTCCGGTTGCAGGAGAAATGCGGCTTATCATGGCACTGCTTACCGGAATGCCGACGATGACGGCTGTTGTGATGATGGCAAATGCCTCCGGACTGGACGGAGATTATGCACTGGGCGGTGTTCTCGTCACCACAGTGTGCGGAATTTTTACTCTTCCGGCAGTGTGCTGGGTATTACAGAATATGATGTAGAAATAATAAAGCTTCTCCATATGCCGGAAAACATTCTAATACTGGCATGATTTTCTTTGCTGCGGGATTTTTACTGATGATGATACTCGATGTGGCTCTCGGCTGAGAGATACTTTGTACAGGAAAAAGATCCCGCCAAGGAATCCTGGTATTATACCTGCATAACCGGTTGCGCAGAACAAAACAGTAAGCCTTGTCATAAAGGCTGCATTTCCGGCCATCAGATTTCCGATGCCACCCAGGAGAAGACCAATAAATGCCCAGCCTGTTGTTGCTGCTGCAAGAAAAACAGGTGTGACATGTGGCTTTTTTACATGATTTTCAACATAATTCCATAATGATTTATACATTGTAATCCCTCATTTCTTATTGTAATGGGGGATTTTTGTCCCCCACTTCAGTGTGTTCAGTTGTTATTTCTTTATTTGTTTTCAGTATAGGGAACTATTGTAAAATGCGAATGCGCATTAATGAAAAGTTTTTGTAAAATCATGTTAAAAACTTGTATATTACAAAAAATATACAAAAAATTACGAATTTAATTGTAAAATATATTCAAATTACTTATTGATATTTTCTCAAAAAAAGAGTAAAACATTAGATAAATAAAAAAGAGAAATGCATTGAACAGGACAGGTCACAAGATGATAACCAGATTACAGAGAGTCGTTGGCTGGTGAGAAGCGGCAGAAGGTATTTTTGTGATATCACCCGGGAGCATCCCACTGAATATCAGTAAGCAGGGACGTGGTCTTCACGTTACAGAAGAAACTGTTAAAATGACAGTAACAAGAGATTATATTTAGTGATAGATATAATAATACAAAGTGGTACCACGGAAGATTCCGCCTTTGTTATCCGAAAGGATAGCAAAGGCGTCAGACTGTAGACAAACTTGGTGTTGGGTGTTATGCCCAGCACCATTTTTCTTTTAAAACTTCTTTTCTTTTTATTTTTTTCAAAATCAACAAAAATCTGGCTGTATTCCA
>NZ_JBQHUL010000050.1:0-17929 GCF_052065235.1 Blautia sp. HCP28S3_G10
TATGGGGTAAACCATAGCGTTTTTTTGTAATATAATTAGAAATTACAAGAAAAATTATAAAAGAAGAACTCCCACCTTAAAAAAATGGGAGTTTTTCAGTGCCCTTATAAAAATGGGCTTTTCCGGCTCTTTTGCAGTAGCTTTCCGGGAGAAAGTGTGGTATGTTGTGGTTGAGAAAAAAGAGGAAAAAAGGAGGCTCGCCTATGACAAGAATGCGATATGTAAAGATGGACCGGATCATGAACCACATGCTGATCCATGCACTCCGGGAAGTGTTCCGGCAGGAAAAAGAACAGGGGCTTCCGGTGGATACCACACGGGATCTGGTTCTGAAACTGGCAGAGCAGGAAGAGGGAAAGCTCTACCTGACAGAAGCCGAACACAGCAAATCCGTGGAAGCCTTAAACCAGCTCCGGGACACATACCTGAAAAACGGACGCTATTCCGATGGGATCGACAGCGTCCTCTTAAAGATCATGAAATCCAGATACCGCCGCCCATGCCGTGGACGGGGAAGGTGAAGAAAGGATGTGGTACGAATATATAGAAATATGACACCAGAAAGAATAGAATCCATGCGGAGAAGATATCCATCGGGAACGGAAGTCACCCTGAACAGCATGGAGGGGGAAAGCCACATGCCACCCGGTTTAAAAGGTAAGGTGGATATGGTAGACGATGCAGGGCAGATCCACGTAAACTGGGAGAATGGAAGCAGCCTTGCCCTCGTTCCGGGAGTGGACAGCTTCCACATCACGGATCTGCCAAGAGCAGAGAGGCCAAAACAGCAGCGGTCCCGGTAACAGGAAGCCGGAAGTCAGACTGGGTGATCTGGCTTGCCGGACTGCCCGTCATCTGGTGGGCAGCGATTCTGATTGCGGATGCCATCCAGCCGGGAAGGAACCTTTTCGAGCTGATGGAGGTTCTCACCGAAAAGCTGAACCATCCGTTCCAGCTTCATTATACGGAATATACCATCAAGTCGGTGCTGGTCTGCACGTTACTTTACGCAGCCGGGATCGGCATTTTTTATTCCAGCCAGAAGAACTACCGCAGAGGGGAAGAGCATGGTTCCGCCAGATGGGGCGATGCACGGCAGATCTGTAAGAAATACAGCCAGAAGCCGTACTCCCAGAATATCCTGTTAACCCAGAACTTCCGCATCAGCCTGGACACCCACAAGCACCGAAGATGTTTGAACATCCTTGTGGTGGGTGGTTCCGGTGCAGGAAAATCCAGAGGCTTTGCCCTGCCGAACATCATGCAGTGCTGCTGTTCGATGGTCATCACCGACCCAAAAGCAGAACTGCTCCGAAAGACAGGCGGCCTGCTGGAAAAGAAGGGATATGAGGTGCGTGTCTTTGACCTCATCAATCCCGACACATCTTTTTGTTACAATCCATTCGAGTACGTCCACGATGACAAAGACGTGCTCCGTCTCATTTCCAATCTGATACAAAACACCACACCCAAAGGTTCCCAGTCTTCCGATCCTTTCTGGGAGAAGAGCGAGACCGCACTGCTTCAGGCACTGATGCTGTATCTGCTTCACGAAGCTCCGCCGGAAGAACAGAACTTCGCCATGATTATGGAGATGTTAGGTTCTGCCCAGGTAAAAGAAGAGGACGAGGACTACGAGTCCCCTCTGGATATTTTGTTTGACCGCCTAGAGATGCGGGACCCGGACAGCATTGCCGTGAAACAGTACCACATTTACAAGCAGGCGGCAGGAAAGACCGCCAAGTCCATCCTGATCAGTGTCGGTGTCCGTCTGGCAGCCTTCAACCTGCCGCAGATTGCCAAGCTGACCAATACCGATGAACTGGATCTTTCCAGCATGGGCGAAAAGAAAGTAGCCCTTTTCTGCTGTATCCCGGATGCAGATACGTCTTTGAACTATCTGGTAGGCATGATCTACAGCCAGCTTTTCCAGACGCTTTATTACATGGCAGACCGTGTGCATGGCGGTGCCCTTCCGGTTCCGGTCAACTGCATCATGGATGAGTTTCCAAACGTATCCCTGCCAAACGAGTTTGAGAAGATCCTGGCAACCTGCCGATCCCGTTCCATTTACTGCAGCATCATCATCCAGAACATGAGCCAGCTAAAAGCTCTGTTCAAGGACTCGTGGGAGAGTCTGGTAGGCAACTGCGATGAGTTTTTATACCTGGGCGGCAACGAAAAAGAGACACACAAATATGTATCAGAATTACTGGGAAAAGAGACCATTGACACAAACACCTACGGGCAGACCAAGGGAAAATCCGGCAGCTACTCCACCAACTTCCAGCAGAGCGGAAGGGAGCTGCTGCAGCCGGATGAAGTCCGCATGCTGGACAACCAGAATGCCCTTTTGTTTATCCGTGGGGAGCGTCCCATACTGGATGCCAAGTATGACCTGATGAAGCATCCAAACATCCGGTATACCGAGGACGGCGGTGCCGGCCCGTTCAATTATGCGAAAGCACCGCTGGCACATGACGATTTTACTTTTGACGAAACAAGATATAACGACTACGAACTGCTTCTGGATGAGGACATCATCGGGGAGCTTTTTTGATTGGAGGAATGCCGATGAATTTACTGAAAAATAAGAAACACACAGAAACCCAAAAAGAGACCACACCGCTGAAGATGAAGAGAGGGCAGAAGAAAATGTTTGCCCTGTATGCAGTCATGGTGCTGACTTTCTGCATCGGGGCGACCTGCGTTTACGCCGCAGGCGATCCGCTGGCGGTAGTCAATAACCTGTCCACGTTTATCTTTTCCCTGATCCGAGCCATTGGCCTGATCCTGCTGGGATTTGGTATTGTGCAGGTCGGCCTGTCCTTAAAGAGCCACGATCCAAGCCAGAGGGCAAATGGATTCCTGACACTGGCAGGCGGTATCATCATTACCTTTGCAAAAGAGATCCTGGACCTCATTATGGGTTAGGATCAGAGACCAGAAGGGGAGCCATGCGAAATGCTGGCTTCCCGCTCACTTTTGCAGGATGGGAGGTGAAAATGTTTGAGTGATAACTGGATCGTACAGAATCTAAATTCTGCCTTGCAGACCTGGAGCGATAAGCTGTCTGAGATCTGGACACTGCTGACGCAAAGCCCGGAGAATTTCAAGGGCGGTGCGATCTGGAGCGTGATGACGAACATTAACGGAGGGCTCCGAGCCATCGGGTACGGCCTGCTGGTGTTATTTTTTGCGGCAGGACTTGTGAAAACCTGTGGGAGCTTCACGGATATGAAAAAGCCGGAACACGTAGTGAAAGCCTTTATCCGTTTTGCACTGGCACAGGGAGCCGTCATGTCCGGCATGGAGCTTCTGACTGCGATCTTTTCCATTGTGCAGGGCATCGTGACAAACATCATGTCCCATTCCGGGATGGCAGGTGGAACCGTAACGGAACTGCCCTCGGAGATCGTGGACAAGATCGAAGCGGTGGGGATGTTGGAATCTATCCCTTTATGGATCGTAACCCTGTTGGGCAGCCTGCTGATTACGGTATTGTCATTTGTCATGATTCTGACTGTATACGGGAGAATGTTCAAGCTGTACATGTACACAGCCATCGCACCGATCCCACTGGCAACCTTTGCCGGGGAGCCGACCCAGTCCGTAGGAAAGAACTTTATCCGTTCCTACGCCGGGGTATGTCTGGAAGGAGCCATCATCGCACTGGCCTGCATCATCTTTTCGGTGTTTGCGGCAAGCCCGCCGGCCGTCGGAGATACCAGCCTGTCCGCTGTGACGATTGTCTGGAACTACATCGGGGAGCTGGTCTTTAACTTACTGGTACTGGTCGGGGCAGTGAAGGCATCTGACCGGATCGTAAAAGAAATTATGGGATTATAGGAGGCGAAAAAATGGAAGAACCAAAGACACTGAGCTACGACTGGCAGTATGGCCGGGAGGAATTATTTCTCCGGGTAGACAGTTACATGAACGATGACAATCTCTATATCGGGCTTTACCACATGGAAGATAGATGCCCGGAAAGCTTTGCAGACCTTACGGTAAACCTGCCCTTTGCTCCGCTGGGAGGTATCAATGAAGCCTATATCGACCACAATTTCAGCAAAGAAAAGCTTCGTTTTATAAAGCAGCATAAGCTGGGAACGATACAGTCGGATACCGCATCATCCGGTTACTGCATTTTCCAGAGGGTTGCATTCGACCTGAAAAAACTGGCAGAGCTTGATCCGGAAGGAACAAAAAGATTTATGGAAAGAAATGGCATCCAGCAAGGGGATGCACCAAAACAGAAAACAAAGAAAAAACAGAGATCACAAAGAGAAAGGTAGAAAATGACATGGAAGTGAAAATGAATAAAGAAATCCGAGACTATCAGGAGTCAATGTTCTGGGGCTTAAGTTTCCGGCAGTGCCTTTTTTCGGTACTGGCGATCCTGGCAGCCCTTGGGATTTATTTTCTCACCAGAAAGTATGCCGGGGAACAGGTAACCGGATGGCTGTGTGTGCTTGGGGCGGCTCCCTTTGCAGCCTGCGGCTTTTTTCGTTACCACGGCATGACGGCAGAACAGTTTGCATGGGCAGTCATCAAATCCGAACTGCTGTATCCGAAACGGCTGGTATTCAAATCAGAGAACCTGTACTTTTCCTGCATGGAAGAGAGCCTGCGGCTGGGGGAAAAAATGATGGGAAACGGAATGGAGCTTCTGGAGAAGAAGCGGACGAAACAGAAGAAACCAAAGAAGCGAAAAGGAAGGGGTGATGCCTTTGATTAAAACCCTGAGTCAGACACTGAAACAGGACAAAGAAAAATTTAAAGTACCGAGGTCTGTCCAGCAGGCGATCCCCATCCGTAAGATCTGGCCGGATGGGATTTTTCAGGTAGAGAATAAATTTTCCCGGACATTCCGGTTTACGGATATCAACTATTCCATTGCCAGCAAAGCGGACAAAACGGAAATGTTTCTGGATTATTCCGAGCTTTTAAATGCACTGGATTCCGGCTGTACGGCGAAGATCACCCTGAACAACCGCAAGATCAATAAGGAAGAGTTTGAGCAGTCCCTGCTGATTCCGATGAAAGGGGACGGGCTGGATGAATACCGGAAGGAGTACAACGACATGCTCCTGTCCAAGATCTCCGGTACCAACAACAGCATCTATCAGGAACGCTATCTGACCGTCAGCGTCCACAAGAAAAATATCGATGAAGCCAGAACCTATTTTGCCCGTGTGGGAACGGATATCATCACCCATTTGGCCAAGCTGTCCTCCATCGGGGAAGAACTGGATGCAGAGCAGAGGCTCCAGATCTTCCGGGACTTTTTCAAGGCAGATGTTCCGCAGAGCTTTCCATTTGACATGAAAGCCTTTGCAAAAAAGGGACACAGCTTCAAAGACTGGATCTGCCCGGACACGATGGAATTCCACAATGACCATTTCAAACTGGGTGAGCAGTACGGCAGAGTCCTTTTCATGGAAGATTATGCCAGCTATGTAAAGGATGAGATGATCTCCGAACTGTGCAGCCTTGGAAGAAACCTGATGCTGTCCATTGATATCATCCCCGTACCGACCGATGAAGCGGTGCGTGAGATCCAGAACCGACTGCTGGGCGTAGAGACCAACGTTACCAACTGGCAGAGACGCCAGAATGCAAACAATAACTTTTCTGCCGTGGTTCCCTATGATATGGAGCTGCAGAGAAAAGAGACCAAGGAGATGCTGGACGACCTGACCACCAGGGACCAGCGGATGATGTTCGGCATCCTGACAATGGTACATATGGCAGACAGCAAGAAACAACTGGACTCCGACACGGAAACCCTGTATTCCATTGCAAGAAAGCACCTCTGCCAGATGGCAACCCTGAAATGGCAACAGGTCGATGGACTGAATACCGTCCTGCCGTATGGCCTGCGGAAAATCGATGCCGTGCGAACCCTTACCACAGAGTCCACTGCCGTCCTCATTCCGTTCCATACCCAGGAGATCATGCAGCCGGGCGGCATCTATTATGGGCAGAATGCAGTCAGCAAAAATATGCTGGTGGCAGACCGAAGGAAGTTGTTAAACGGCAACTCGTTCCGACTGGGTGTCAGCGGCTCTGGCAAGAGCTTCTCGGCAAAAGAGGAAATCGTAGACCTTGCCCTTTCCACAGAAGATGACATCCTCATCCTCGATCCGGAGTCAGAGTTTGCTTCTCTTGTGGAAGCCTTAAACGGAGAGGTTATCCGGATCTCGGCAACCTCGGATACCCATCTGAATGCACTGGACATGGACTCTGCCTATGGCAATGACCGAAACCCTCTGATTGAGAAGTCGGAATTTATCCTGTCCCTGTTTGAGCAGCTTGTCGGAGCCGGAAACCTTTCGGCAAAGGAGAAATCCATCCTCGACCGCTGCACTGCCGATGTGTACCGGGATTATATGAGGGGCGGTTACAAAGGGCAGGTGCCGACCTTGAAGGATTTATACCGACAGCTCATGCTTCAGCCGGAGGAAGAAGCCAGAGGGCTGGCCCTGTCTTCGGAACTGTTTATCAATGGCAGTCTGAACACCTTTGCCCAGGAAACCAATGTCAACACGAAGAGCCGTATCATCGACTATGACATCCGGGAGCTGGGCGAACAGCTGATGCCCCTTGGCATGCTGGTCACGCTGGATTCGATTTTCAACCGTGTGATCCAGAACTGGAAGAAGGAAAAAACGACATGGATCTTTGCAGATGAGTTTTATCTGCTGTTCCGTTACGAATACAGTGCGGACTTTTTCTACCGTCTGTACAAGCGTATCCGTAAGTATTCCGGATTTGTAACCGGGCTTACCCAGAACGTAGAGGAACTTCTGAAATCTGATACGGCCCGTCTGATGCTGGCAAACAGTGAATTCCTGATTCTTTTGAATCAGGCCACCACCGACCGGGACGAGCTGGCGGCACTTCTGAATATTTCAGACAACCAGTTATCCTACATCACCAATGTGGGTGCCGGACATGGACTGATCCGCTGTTCCGGGAATCTGGTGCCGTTTGAAAATTCGTTTCCAAGAAATACAAAACTGTACCGCCTGATGACGACCAAGCCGGGCGAAGCGTAAGAGCGGTACAAGCCGGGACTGGAGGTGAGAGATGAAGGATATCAAAACCAAAGAAGTCACAACAAAACCAAAGACCAAAAATCCTGCCTCCAGAATCCCCAAGGAGCTGATGCGGACGGCAATACTGGAGAGCAAGGAAAAATCCCAGACCATCGCAAATGCCAGGGACAATGATATGGGAGAACAATCCCCATCCGAATATGCCAGTGGGAAAGTCACATCCGCAGAGGAATGGGCTGCAAGAAAGACAGGCAGAACCGTAACCGGAGCCGGAAAGACAGCAGCACAGACTTCCTACGAGAAGATCAAACAGAGAGCCGCTGGCAAAAAAGAAGCAGAAAAAGAAGCGGAGAAAGAAGCCGCCAGAGGAACAGGGGACACGCAGGCTGCCGATTCTGCCAGCAGAGACACACCCAGGCAGAAGAGCCGGGAACAGGCGGCTGCAAACGGGAAAATCAAAAGTCGGGAAGCTCAGGAAGCACAGATCCGGGAAGTACAGATCCAGAAAGCCCAGCGGCAAAAGGCGGTTTCAGATGCCGTCAAAACAAAAGAACAGAAGATCCGTGCAGCCAGGGAGACACCGAGAATCCAGAACGGGCAGGAGATAGCAGAAATGAAGCAGTTCTCCATCCGAGAACAGAGCCGGAAGAAGGACGCAAAAGATACAGTAAGGCAGACCGCCATCCGACAGAAACAGCCGGAAACCATTCGGATCAAGGAAAAACCAAGGAAACAGCCGGAGCCAAAAACCATGCAGAAGCGTACCATTAAGACAGCTCCCCAGTCTGCGAAGATCAGCGTCCAGCCAGAGCAGAAAATCCGGGCAGCCAGTTCCAATGCCCTGACCGTCCGGATGCAGAAGCAGATGGAACGAAGGGCAGCGAAACAGGCAGCCAAGAAAGCAGCCATGCAGACTTCCGAGGGAGTCCGCCGGATACAGAAAACGGCAAGGGCAGGGGAGAATACCTTCAAGGCAGCCAGGGCCGCCGTGGAAGCGGCAGCGAAAACCGTACAGTCCATGGTGGCTGCACTGGGAGCCGCCGGAGCAGTGATCGTTCTTTTATTGGTCATCATAGTCGGAATCATAGGCGGTGCGGCGTTCTCTGGAAGCTCAGAGAGCAACGAAGCACTCAGCCAGGAAGTCCTTTCCTACACTGCAACCATCCAGAAATATGCCAACCAATATGGAATCCCCGAATACGTTTCCGTGATACAGGCGATCATGATGCAGGAATCCGGCGGCCGGGGAACCGATCCCATGCAGAGCAGTGAGTGCCCATACAACACCCGGTACTCTAACAGCCCCAATGCCATCCAGGATGCAGATTATTCCATACAGGTAGGAATCCAGTATTATGCGGACTGCCTGAAGGAAGCCGGATGCACCAGTCCACAGGATATGGATAAGCTGAAACTGTCCCTGCAAGGATATAACTACGGCAACGGATACATAACGTGGGCAATACGGAAGTATGGCGGCTACAGTGCAGAAAATGCCCTGCAGTTTTCTAATGAGCAGGCAGCTTCGCATGGGTGGAGTGCTTATGGAGATCCAGAGTACGTTCCACATGTCCTGCGGTATTATTCCAGTGGTGGCTTGTTTGCCGGCCTGTTTGGAGGTAACGGCCAGATCGTATCCGTGGCACTTACCCAGCTTGGAAACGAAGGAGGCCAGAAGTTCTGGTCGTGGTATGGATTTGACAGTCATGTGGCATGGTGCGCCTGCTTTGCCAGCTGGTGTGGAGATCAGACCGGACTGATCGAGAGCGGCAAGATGCCGAAGTTTTCCCTGTGCGATGATGGAATTGCTTGGTTCCAGAGTAAGGGAAAATGGAAGAGCCGGGGATACTCGCCAGCACCTGGAACCCTGATCTTTTTTGACTGGAATGGGGACGGAACCTCAGACCATGTGGGAATCGTGGAGAAAACAGAGGAAAATGTCATTTATACAGTAGAAGGAAACACCAGCAATATGGTTGCCCAGAGAAATTATAATATAAATGACAATACAATTATGGGTTATGGGCTGATTAATTGATAGCCATATTATAAGATTTCTTTGCTTAAAACCAAATTTCCAGACAAAGCATTATTATATGCCTGTCTGGAAAAGGGGAGATATCTATATAAATCTGCTATAACAGAATTGTTGTTAGACGATGCCGTTTAAAAAATTGGGTACCCGGAGGTTTAAACGGCATCTTTTGAACTTGCAGGGATAAGAATAAAATAATAATGTGGTAAAAATATGGGAAATCAGAAAATAGATAGATATTTCATAAATTTCAAAATCCAAAATCCGCATAATCTGCCGGAAGAAATCTGTGATATATGACATGGCATCCTTCGTCTTTAAAGCAGTAATAATAAGGATCATCTCTGTCAATAAACATAATAAGGACATCAAATTCGCCATTATCCATTTCTTTTACAATGCAGTTGCTGTCCCATTTTCTAAAAAAAGTAATAACACTGTTGAGCGTTGTAGTTTCTTCTTGCAACAGCCCTACAAGTTCAAATATAAATACATTTTCTCCCTTGTTCTGATGGACGTATTCCGATGCCTCCGGTGCAAGATAAAAACAGAAGCGGTCACCTTCGTGAGAGAATCTGATAATTCCGAACCTGTTGGCTACAAAAGCAGGAAAATTATTAAGCCTCTTTTCCATGTTATCTGCAGAATCACTGCTGTTGAAAAAATGATTTAATGAGCCAAGCGGATAATATAACTGGATTGCCTCTTTTCTGTATCCAAGTTTGGCCTGTTCTTCTAAAATGACATCAATTAAATTTTGTTCTAATTTTTGATATGACTGATTTTGATTATACATCTTTTTCCTCCCAATTATGTGATTACTATTTTGACTATAGTTGTTCAATTATTCAACTATTAAGCGGTAAAGTAAGGGATATGCTGCATATAAAATATATACAACATAATCCCTGTCATCGGGGTTGTTCACATACATGAATCATGCCTTCGTTAAAAATTGATTTTACATGTTCATCAGCCAGAGAATAGTAAACAACTCTTCCTGCCTTTCGATATTTAACCAAATTTGATTGTTTTAAGATACGCAATTGATGAGAGACTGAGGATTTAGACATTCCAAGTAATACGGAAATATCGCATACGCACATTTCTGCCTGCATTAATGCATATAATATTTTTACTCTTGTAGAGTCGCTGAAAATTTTAAAAGTATCTGCTAAATCTAAAAACTTATCTTCGTCCCCCATATTTTGACGGACTGCTGAAACAACATTTTCGTGAATGCTGGAACAATCACACCTGTCGATATCTGGATAATATTTATTCATGATAAAACCTCTTTGTATTAAGTTGAATAGTTGTTCAACTATTAGCGATAATACCATCTGAAGTAGAAGATGTCAATGACTGTTTAAAGAGTCTGAATGATATTTACCTTTTCCGATATTCAGATGGCGATACATGAAATATTTCTTTAAAAGCAATAGAAAATTTACTTTGGCTTTCGTATCCAACACATTTGGCAATCTGGGAGACACTGTCATTTGTTTCTTTAAGCAATCTGGCAGCTTCTTTAAATCTATGTTCTTTCATATGTGCGGCAATGGAACCACCATATACTGCCTTGAATACCTCTTTTAATGTTGAGGTATTGACAAGAAACTGTTTGGATAATTGGTCGATTGTGATTCGTTCTCCAAGGTTCTGCATCATATATTCATGTATTTTTTTGATCAGTTCCGTTTGCTCGGACGGATAGGAGGAAGGTGTTTTTGCATGGGAATCAGGGAGTGTGCTTAGGTATAAAAAAAGTTCCAGAACTTTTAACTTGCATATATCGTTCTGGATTTTAGAAGATATTTTATCAATACCGAAAAAAAGATGTCCGATCTGCTCATTTCCTGAAAAGACAGAGAAATTTTTATCATAGCAAAGATCAGTAATCCAGGACAGATCAGAAATACCTTTTTTTAATGAATATTCAGAAAGTGTATGTTCCAGATATTCTGGAGCTATGAACAGGGAGATACCTTTGTAGTAACCTAAAGGAAAACAAAGAGTAGAGTGTACACAGTTATCCATACGATGAACAGACAGATCCCCGCTGCCAAGATAAATATGGCTGGAATGCTCCAGTTCCCATTCTAAACGTCCATATTGACAAAAATCAATCTGGATCAGAGCTTCATATGCCGGATGATATCCGGAAAGACTGGTTGCCCGGAAAGTAAAAAAAGTCATAAAACATCCGGGGAAGAGTGGAAGAATGGTTGCTTTTCCTGTGCCATTTATTTTGGATTGAAAATTTATTTTTTGTGGAAAGATATCTGTATTTAAAGATGATTTTCCTACAATCCTTATATTTCCATATGGAATATCCTGTAATTCCTGTGAAATTAAATTCTGATCATATACAGCCATAAATTGAAACCTCTTTTCTTTAGCGTGTATTGGATGGACAGGTTATTTCAAGTGTTTTTTCAATACTCAGATGCAGCAGGCGGCTCTGTTCTGTATCGGATGCTTTATAGCAGACTTCCTTTCCATTTCGCCGGCTGGTTACAAGACCGTTTGATTTTAAAAGACGCAGATGATGAGATACCGCCGGGCTTGTCATACCCATCAATGTAGAAATATTGAGGACACATTCTTCACAGTGACATAGCAGCCAGAAGATACGTAAACGGCTGGTGTCTCCGAGAAGTTTAAAGATATCGGCAGCAGCTCCAAAGTTTTCTGCATTAGAAAGCTGAGGAAGAAGTTCTTCCACATTTTTTTCCTCATGGTTATGGGGTAAATGAAATTCAGATGTCATAATCAGGCTCCTTTTCTTTTGAGATTGTTCCATTTGGAAGATGTTTGGTTCTGTTTGGAAGAAGAAAACCAAAGTGTGTTGACACTCCTTTATGATGCGATTATACTACAATCATAACAAATAAACAAGTGCTTAATACTTGAATAAAAGAAAGGAGTTTTCTATTTATGAAGAAAACATATAAGATTGAAGTAGACTGTGCAAACTGTGCAAACCTGATGGAAGATGCAGCAAAGAAAACTGCCGGAGTTGCAAATGCAACGGTTAATTTTATGACACAGAAAATGATCGTAGAATTTGAAGAAGGGCAGGAACCGAAAACAGTTATGGCAAGTGTTGTGAAAGCCTGCAAAAAAGTAGAACCTGACTGTGAAGTGTTTATCTGATAGATAAAAGTTTCCCTTGTTCCTGAAAGTTAATAAAGACTATAAAACCAAATCGCCCCGGAATAGGATATATTTTGGGGCGTATATTTCAAATAATATATGAAAAAATAATCATATGTTCAATAAAAAGGTGGGACAACATTATGACAAAAAAACAGAAAACTATGCTGATCAGAATTTTAATAGCCACAGCAATGTTAATCGGACTTTCATTGGCTCCGATTAGTGGCTTGCCGAGGATGGCACTTTATATGGCCACATATCTGATCATTGGATATGACATTTTAAGAAAAGCGATAAAAGGAATCATTAATGGACAGATCTTTGATGAAAACTTTCTGATGGCAGTGGCAACGGTAGGTGCGATCGCACTGGCTATTTATGAAAAAAGCGGTGATTATAATGAAGCGATTGCTGTTATGTTATTTTATCAGATCGGTGAATTGTTTCAGAGCTATGCCGTTGGAAAAAGCCGTCGCAACATCAGTGCGCTGATGGATATCCGTCCGGATTATGCGAATATTGAAAAAGACGGAAAACTGGAAAAAGTAGATCCGGATGAAGTGGAAATTGGCAGTATTATTGTTGTCCAGCCGGGCGAAAAAGTTCCGCTGGATGGAATCATAACAGAGGGAAATTCTTCACTGAATACCAGCGCTCTGACGGGTGAAAGCCTCCCAAGAGAAGCAAATATCGGAGATGAAGTGATCAGTGGATGTATCAATATGACGGGTGTCCTTAAGATTCGAACAACAAAAGAGTTTGGAGAATCTACCGTATCAAAGATTCTGGAGCTTGTAGAAAATTCCAGTTCCAGAAAATCAAAATCAGAAGATTTTATTTCAAAATTTGCAAAGGTATATACCCCTGCAGTTTGTATCGCAGCACTGGCACTGGCAATTTTACCGCCGGTTGTTCGAAGTCTGTTCATGGGACTTCCGGCACAATGGGGTTCCTGGATTTACAGAGCATTAACCTTCCTTGTAATTAGCTGTCCATGTGCGCTTGTAATCAGCATTCCGTTAAGTTTCTTTGCCGGAATTGGTGGTGCAAGCCATGAAGGAATCCTGGTAAAAGGTTCTAATTATCTGGAAACTCTGTCAAAAACAAAGGTTGTAGTATTTGATAAGACAGGTACTTTGACACAGGGTGTATTTGAAGTAAACGGCGTTCATCATAACACAATGGAAGAAGCAAAGCTTCTGGAGTATGCAGCACTGGCAGAAAGCTCTTCTTCCCATCCGATCAGCAAGAGTCTGCAGCGCGCATATGGAAAAGAAATTGACAGGAACCGTGTCAGTGATATACAGGAAATCAGCGGTCATGGTATTCTGGCAAAGGTAGATGGAACATCTGTTGCAGCCGGAAACAGCAAATTGATGAAAAAACTGGGTATTTCTTATTCAGACTGCCATAGTGTAGGTACCATAATCCACATTGCAGTAAATGGAAGTTATGCTGGTCACATTGTAATTTCGGATGTGGAAAAACCACATGCAAAAGATGCGATTAAGGCTCTGAAAAAAGCAGGTGTTGAAAAGACAATCATGCTTACCGGAGATGCAAAACGAGTGGCAGATCAGGTGGCTGCAAATCTTGGGGTTGATGAAGTACACAGTGAACTTCTGCCAGGAGACAAAGTTGACGAAGTTGAGAAAATTCTGGAATCCAGAAAAGGAACAAAGGGAAAGGTTGCATTTGTTGGTGATGGCATCAACGATGCTCCGGTACTTTCCAGAGCCGACATAGGAGTTGCAATGGGAGCAATGGGAAGTGATGCTGCCATTGAGGCTGCAGATGTTGTTTTAATGGATGATGATCCGATCAAGATCGCAAAAGCAATCAGAATTTCAAGAAAATGTCTTGGAATCGTATATCAGAACATTGTTTTTGCTTTAGTAGTAAAATTTGCCTGCCTGATTCTTGGCGCATTAGGTATTGCGAATATGTGGTTTGCGATTTTTGCAGATGTGGGAGTAATGGTTCTTGCAATTTTAAATGCAATCAGAACCTTACATGTTAAGAATTTGTAGAATATATTGGATAACTGGGGGATTTCATATTTGAATGAAAATGAACTGTATTCTGTAGCAGAACTGTTTAAAATTTTTGGAAATACTTCACGAATCAGGATTTTACTTGCCCTCCACGAAAAAGAAACATGTGTAAATTGTCTTGCCAAAGAACTAGATATGTCAGAATCATCCGTATCGCATCAGTTAAATATTCTAAAAGCACACCGCTTAATAAAGAGGAGACGGGAAGGAAAACTGATATTTTACAGTCTTGCAGATAAACATGTTCGCCTGATTATTGATACAGGTCTGGAACATATATGTGAATTATAGAATATATGGTGATCCGACAAAGGGAGTGGCAGCGCAGGCTGCCACTTTTTCTGTAAATCCCCATAATTTTCCCATAACTTTTCTTTATACTGTGCCTGCAAAATATTTAGGCATTTCAGGAGAATGTAAAATGGCAGAAAATGACAAAATACCGCGGGTACAGGATGATGAAAATGAACTGGAACAAAAGGGAAAGGATGGTGATCTGAATAACGAGATAGAATCAGAAACAGTGCTGTCGGACTTTTTACATGCTATGGGATTTAAAAATACGAAAAAGGAGAAAAAAACTAAAGATAAGCAGGAAGAAGTGCCGGGGCATGGTGAAATGATGGAATCCGTCGAGGAGGAAGAGTCAGAACCAGAACATGAGGTAATGGTTGTACCAGAACGACGTACCAGAAGGAGATGGCCACTGGGGGTATTTGGAGCAATGGCTCTGGGCGGGGCGGCACTGGGCATATATCACAGCCTGCCAGTGTTACAGGAGCCAAAGCCACCGGCTCCGGATGTTGTCGCAACTTATAATGAGCAGAAAATAACAATAGAAGAACTAAAAAATTTTATTGCCGTAGAAGGTGCAAAAGAAAGAGAGCATATGCTATGCCCAACACATGGTTATGACCATTCAAAGTGTGATGCAACGGAAGAGTGCGAAGTACATCCTGTAGATTCATTAGAAGGATATCAGGAAATGGTATCTAAAATGGCTTCTGAACAAATGATTTTAAACTGGGCCAAAGAAAAGGGAATCACTGGCAGGGAAGAAGTTCAGCATAATATGGAAGATCTGTTGAACGATGCAACAGTTGAACAGTATATGTCGCAGCTTCATGAAGAAAATGTATCTCCTGAGTCAATTTCCAAGACAGAAGTTCAGCAGTACTATTCAGAAAATCAGGATAAATTCAAAGGAAAAAGCCTGGATGAGTCAGAAGAAGAAATCAGAAAGACACTTGCCTCTGAAAAAGATGGAAGTTTTTTTGAAACATACTTTGAGGAGTTGAAAAAAACATCAGGATTACAGGTGAATTATGACGTATTGGAAGTTAATACACCAACAAAAGAAGAAATCTCTGATTACTATGAACAGAATAAAGAAAAATATCAAACGTCTGCTTCTGCGGATTACAGCGAAATAAAAATTGCGGACGGAAAGATGGATACTGCTACAGAAGCAGTAAGAAAAATACGTTCCGGAGAAAGTCTCGAAAATATAGCAGGTTCTTTTGGCAAAGATAAGAAGGTATTCAAAAATTCGATAGACCTGTCTTCGGATACAGAACTGGGAAAAACAATTGCCACTATGAAAGAAGGTGAAATCAGCGAACCGATAGAAAATGAAGATGGAAGTATTAGTATCATAAAAGTAAATCAGAAAAAAGAAGGAGGGGTAAAAAAATTATCCGAGGTAACAAAAGAAATTGAGAACATTTTGTTACAGGAAAATATAGATAAAGAATATACAACAAGAAAAAATGACACTTTATTTGTGGTTCACAGCAGACGTTATACACTGGGTGACTTTTATAAAGAATTTCAGGAATTATCAGAAGAATATCGTTCCAAATTTTCTACTTTTGAGGAAAAAAAGAAACTGGTAGAACAGATGATTGCCAAAGAATTGTTATTGGAAAAAAGTACTGATGGTGCGGATGATGGAGAAAACAGCCACAGTTTTGAAGAACTTCAGGTTCAGTATCTTTATCAGGTGATGCACCAGGAAACAGTAGATACAAATCTGGATGAACCTACAGAGGAAGAGATCAAACAGTATTACGAAGAGAATAAAGAATCTCTGGTGACACCGGCCTCTGTAGAGCTGAGTCTGATCTGGATCAGTCAGGGAGAAAATGGCGAAAAGAAAGGGCAGGCAAAGACTTCTGCCGAAGAAGCATATGGGTTATTAAAAGAAGGTAAAGATTTTGCTGAAGTGGCAAAACAATATTCTGAAGATACTTCAGCTGAGAATGGTGGACAGATAACGGGCCAAATCTACAAAAATCATTTGGCTGAACCACTTGCTGAAGCAGCGTTTTCTTTAAATGAAAATGAATTCAGTAATGTGATCGAATACCAGAATGCTTTTTATATTTTGCTGGTAAGAAGCAAATCTGCAGAAGAGTTAAAACCATTAGAGGAACTGTCAGATGCAATAAAAAGTCATTTAAATGAACAGGCACATGATAAACTCTCAGAAGAGTTATCACAACAGATCCTAAATGATGCGGATCTAAAGATTTATGACAGAACCCTGAAAAAGATGCTAACAGAGACATAGGAGTAATTAATGATGGGAAGAAAAGAAAAAACAATTTTAGTGACAATCATTGCAAATATCATTTTGATTATCCTGAGATTCTTTCTCGCAGATATTTCGGGGAGTATTGGTCTTGCGGCAAATGCATACCATTCTTTCACCGATTTATTTGTAACAAGTGTTGTATTTGCAGGACTTATGATTGCAAGATTCTGTGGAGAAAAAGCAAGAAATATATCAAGAAAAATGGAACATATCCTGGCAATTTTTGTATCAATATTCATTTTTTATATGGGAATTGAGATTTTATCTGATGCACTCAGTGGAGAACAGACAGAATTAAAATATGTTCCGTTTGTTGCAGCCGGAGCTTTTGTCGGTGTTGTGATTAATTATTTTATGGCACGGTACAAGATTTATGTTGGCGAGCAGACCGGATCGGAAAGTCTTAAAGCAGATGGATACCATTCCAAAATGGATATGTATTGTGGGATTGCCGTGTTAGTGGGCGTAGTTGGTTCTTTGTTTGGAATGCCGGATCTGGATAAACTGGCAGCTATTGTAGCAATGGTTCTTCTGATGATTTCCGGATATGAAATTTTAACCGAAAATATTCGGGCATTGATGCACCCGGATGCGGTGGAAGAACATGGACATCATAATCATGGATTTCATGAAAATAAAAAGATGGCAGCAGGTATGTGTGCTGTAATGCTCATTTCATATTTGTTATCTGGAATCTATACCATAAAACTGGATGAGGAAGGTGTAGTCAGAAGATTTGGAAGAATTACCAGGGATGTTTCACCTGGCATTCATTACAGACTACCCAGTCCAATTGAAGAAGTTTCAATCGTAAATACAGGTGAAGTTCAGAGAGTTGAAACAGGCGTTCAGGAACTGCTTACAGGAGATACCAATCTGGTAAATATAAATTTATCAGTGCATTATCGTATAATGAACCCATAAATTAAGACAAAAAAATCATTGTTTCTAAGTTGGATTTCCCGTATGATTTTTATAACGAAAGGAGTCCAACTATGGCAAGACAACAACATTCACC